>DAOWAK010000008.1 GCA_030634605.1 Sedimentisphaerales bacterium | reverse complement strand
CATACAACCCGCCTCGGCCTCGACGACGAAAACTATCCTTCGAAATCGCCTCGCCATAAAGCCCCATCCGAATAGCAAAAGACTCCGCCTGCATAAAATCGCTTTCCAACGCATCCATGCTTCCCGAAATAACAAACATATCCGTCGAATTACGCGACCGTCCCGCCCGCAAGGTAAGCCGGCCCACATCTACTGTCCCGGTAACCGCATTCTCATAAGCCCCCATATCCACCACCACATTTTCAATTCTGCTGTTCGACGCCAGATCAGTTTCACCCACTGCCACCGGCGAATTATCCCCCACGTCCAGTGCCTCCGAACCCGGCATCAGACAATAACAACCCTCCACCCAAAAATCATCGCTGGCATCAGCCGCCGTCCGGTTATCGTTCCAGTAACCCGCCGCCACATACTTTGGATCCGTACTGATATTATCGCCACCCCAGCCAACAACACTGCTGCCCGAATAATCATAAATCCCCGCCAAGCCACCCTCAACATCGCAATATTGAACATTTATTTCGGATAAATCCGTACTAGCCAGCAGAAAGATCGCCCCGCCGGTTACCGTTTCATTGCCCCAGACAACATTATTGACCATTATCACATCGCTGCTGTTATAACACGCCAGGGCACCGCCATACTGTCCCGAAACATTGTCACATATCGTACAATTACGCAGGAATAAAGTCCCATTGGAAGTATAAGCCCCGCCTCCGCCCCAATTGCATTTGTTACCCGAAATCAGGCTGTTCTCCACAGTAATTTCAGCCGTATTTAATACGGCGATCCCACCACCATAGTTGCTAGTTGATACATTTCCGCTGATATCGCACCTTCTCACTGTCCCCAAAGTTTCATCAAAACCTATCCCGCCGCCGGAACTGCTCGAAATGTTATCGATAAACTTACAGTCCGTTATCAGCGGATCAGATTCTTCAATATATAGCCCGCCTCCCCTGGTTCTCGCATCATTACCGATAAACGTGCAATACTCAATCGTTGCATCACTATCCTTACACCACATTCCCCCACCCCACTTACTAATATTTCCTTGAATCGTACAACCACTGACCACCGCACCGTCACTGTTCCTCAGGACGATCCCCCCACCCGTCCAACCGCCGGAACTACTGAGGTTGGTTTCATTATCAATTATCGTGCAGTTCTCAATCCTTGCATGGCTGTCACGGCAATATATGCCCGCGCCAGAATAGGACCAGTTGTCCGTAATAACACAACCCAGAATCGTCGGGCTGCTGCCTTGGCACATGATACCTCCGCCCCTGTAATCGTTATAGCCATTCCGCACCGTAAAGCCCTGAACCACCGTATTCGGCTCCTCGCTATCATACATAATAAATCCCCGGTGCTCATCCGTCGCGCTCGCCTGACAATCAATAATACAACTCGCAGCCCCGTTCGCGCTACGCACCGTGATAACTTTCCCCATCGTATTAATATCCCGGTTCCCGTCCCCTCGGTAAACACCATCCGCCACAATCACCTCATCCCCCTCCTGCGCCGACGCATCAATTGCATCCTGAATCGTATCGTACTGCGAAGGCACCCACCGTTCCGCCGCGCCGACACCACCGGCAAAACCCAAAATCACCACCAAAATAATTACATTAAAATATTTGCTACCCTGGAACATAATTTTCTCCTATTCTTGAGCTCTGAGATTCGTCACTATAGTAACCGACCAATGGTCCACCCATTATAACCCGTAAAAATCCCCTTGCAACAGTCAAAATCGCCCCCTAAAAACCATTACAACAGGGGACTGAGTAACTTCGCGATATTCTGCACCACCTTCTGCACCGTCGGCCGCGTGCTCCAGCGATGCTGCGTCACCTTAACCGACCGCGACAGATACTTCTCCTGCAACGCCTTCAACTGCCCCGCCACTTCACTGCCGTAAAACAACAAGTTAATCTCGAAATTCAACTCAAACGACCGAATATCAAAATTCCCCGAACCAATAAACGCAATCTTGTCATCGATGCACATCGTCTTGGCGTGCAGCAGCCCGTCGTCATACAAATACACCCGAACCCCCGCCTCCAGCAAATCATCAAAATACGCTCGCGACGCCGCGTTCACCAGCACCATATCGCTCTTCCGCGGCATAATCAGCTCCACTTCCACACCCCGCATCACCGCCGTCTCCATCGCCTGCATAAATGACTCATCCGGCACAAAATAAGGCGTCGTAATCACCACCCGCTCCGCCGCCGCATGCAACGCCGCCACCACCATCCGCTGATAGTTCTCCGTCGGATAATTCGGCCCGCTCGGCAGCGTCTGCGCCGAAACCTCGCCCGCCACCTCCGGCTCCGGAAAAATCTTCTCACCCTCCAGCACCTTCTCCGCCTCAAAATACCAATCACCCACAAACACCGCCTGCAGCTCCAGCACCACCGGCCCGCGCAGCCGAACCATCAAATCATGCCAGAACATATCGCCCCGCCCGTAACTGGCGTTCACAATATTCTGCGAACCAGCATATCCAATCCGTCCGTCGATCACCACCACCTTGCGATGATTCCGCAAATCAATCCTCGCCATCCGCCGCCGAAACAATCCCACCGGCAACGCTTCGCGCACCTCCACCCCCGCCTGCCGCATCCGCTCACCCAACCCGCCGAACATCCCCCATGACCCCACCGCATCCGCCAGCACCCGACACTTCACCCCCCGCTTGGCCGCCCGCATCAACGCCGATGCCACCTTCCGCCCCGTCTGATCATCCGCAAAAATATAAAACAACAAATGCACATGCTCATGTGCCTCATCGATATCCCGAACCAACCGCTCAATCACCCCCTCCGCATCCCCGATCAACTCCGCACTGTTACCCCCCAATATCGGCATATAGCCCAGCCGCTCCGCCAACCGCACCGCCGCCCACGAACCCGGCCCCAATTCCGGCTCTACCAGATTCGGATGATCCTTAAACCGCCGCTCGATAGATTCCAGCTCCGCCAACAGCAAACTGTGCTGACGAGTCCGCCGTAACGGCAACCGGTTTCGCCCTATTAGAAGATAAAAAAACAATCCCACCCAAGGCTGAAAAAATATCACCGCCAACCACGCCAAAGACGAAATCGGACGACGACGACGTGGCACCTGAAACAACAGCACCAGCCGAATCACCCATTCACTCAGGTAATACGCAAACGAGAAGCTAATCACGAAAAAACCTCACCCAAAATCAGCTACTATAGAATTAGCCAGAAAAAACCTTAACACCGCAACACCGCCGAACAGCAACCGGAAATCACCCAACTCTCCATTGTACCTCATTTTCCCTCTCTACTGCAACCACCATAATTAGTTCCTGTTGTGGGAAAAAATGTATTGAGAATTTTGATTCAAAAACGTCTGTTAGATTAACAATATATAGAATTGTAGCCAATTACTGCACTTGTCGTCAAAGGAAATCTACCTGCCAAATTTCAGCGGCTCAGGGTCAAGTTAAGATTTTGTTGATTTATGCGTAATATCGTTTTATAGTTGCCGATGAAATATCTGGATTCCTGTGTTTTTTTGGCCTTTTGTGGCGATTTTTCGTAGCAAAACACAATAAGTGAGGAAATAAAATGTCATTACTGGTAACGGGAACGGTGGCGATTGATTCTGTGAAGACGCCTTTTGGTGAGCAGCCTGATTGCCTGGGGGGGTCGGCGACATATTTCAGTGTGGCGGCGAGTCATTTTACCAATGTTCGGCTGGTTGGGGCGGTGGGTGATGATTTTCCGACAGATTATCTGAAGATTTTCAACAAGCGGGACATTGATACCGAGGGGCTGGAAATCCGGCCTGGTTCGAAGACCTTTCGCTGGTCGGGCTATTACGAAGGTGCTATGAACGAGGCGAATACGCTGGAGACGCAGCTTAATATTCTGACAGAAGCACCGCCAACGATACCGGTTCCGTTTCGGGACAGTAAGTTTGTTTTTCTGGCAAATACGGCGCCGGACGTGCAGATGCATTTGCTCGGTCTGATCGACGGGCCGGAGCTGGTGGTGGCGGACACGATGAACTTCTGGATTGAAAACACGCGGCTGGATTTGATCAAGCTGATCGGGGCGATTAACGCGCTGGTGCTCAACGATGCCGAGGTCCGGATGTTCACGGGCAAAAGCAACCTGATAGCCGCGGCGCGTGACATTGTCGAAATGGGGCTGGATTTTGTGGTGGTTAAAAAAGGTGAGCACGGCACTTTGCTGCTGACCAAGGATAATGAATGCTTTGTACTGCCGGCCTATCCGACGGACGCGGTGAAGGACCCCACCGGGGCCGGGGACAGTTTTGCCGGCGGGATGATGGGTTATCTGGCGGACAAGGGTAAGGTTGACTTTGTCACTATCAAACAAGCTATCGCCTACGGCACCTGCACGGCATCGCTGGTTATCGAAGATTTCTCTCTGGACCGCTGGCAATCGGCCGGGCGAAACGATATTGAAAGCCGACTGGAACAGATACGCAAAATGATACAATTTTAAGCCTGGAAAGAAATGGCGGGCATGGCCCGCCCTACTTTCGCCCGGGCTACGCATGTTAAATATCGATTGCAATAACTCAGCATGGGCTACAGCCTATTCTACGGAAACTAAATATGAAAAAGAAACCCCGCGTAAAACGCGAGGCTAAATGGGGAAAGACATGCTTAAACCGCTGCGCGGCGTAAGCATGCCACCCGACATTTAATTGGTTATTCAAGGTTTAATAATATGTCTATTCGCTGTTTTATAGCTGTTGAGCTGGATCAGGGGGTCAAGACTGAGTTGGGGCGTCTGCAGAAGCGGTTGGCTAAGCAGTTGTGGGATGATGAGTTCGGTATCAACTGGGTCAAGCCGAAGCGGATTCACCTTACGTTGAAATTTCTGGGTGATGTGGACGAAACTCTAACCCCGGAAATCTGTTCGGCGGTCAGTGAAGCGGCGGAGCATTTTTCGCCTTTTGAGATTGAATTGAGCGGGCTGGGGTGTTTTCCGCCCAATGATCGTCCGGGGCGGGTGCTGTGGGCAGGGATTACGACCGGGGCGGAGACTCTGAGGGAGTTGGCTGAGGCGATTGATATGAATCTGGGGGTGCTGGATTTTCCGCCGGAGACGCGGAAATTCAATCCGCATTTGACGCTGGCCCGGATCAAGCAGCCCAACGCGGGTAAGGCAGTACGAAATCTGGTGGAAACCAGCCCGATCGATATAATCGCGAGCCAAACTGTGGGCGAAATCACGGTTTTTCAAAGCGAACTGACCCGATCCGGACCGATTTACACTTCTCTGTCCCATGCCCCCTTGACATGACTGCCTCGCTAGCCGATAATTGTTGTTTTGTGGCTAATCACAGCACTCAAGGTATGTACATAAAATGGATTTAACCCCATAAGGAGTTGAGCATGGCCAAAAGCAAAACCGCCAAATTCGAGGCCGCCGCAATGGCAGCAGGATCGCTGGACCGAACCCTTAATCTGATCGAGAAACAGTTCGGCAAAGGGACAATTATGCGCCTGGACGAAAACGCTGTATCCGCGGTGGACGGCATCAGTACTGGTGCCCTTTCGCTGGATATAGCTCTGGGCGGTCGGGGTATTCCCCGCGGACGCGTGGCCGAATTGTTTGGTCCTGAATCCAGCGGCAAAACCACGCTGGCCCTGCACGTCATCGCTCAGGCCCAGAAAAAGGGCGGTATCGCTGCTTTTATTGACGCTGAACACGCTCTGGACCCCACGTGGGCCAAGCGGATCGGCGTGAATCTTGAGGCGTTGCTTTTCTCCCAGCCGGACAGCGGTGAACAGGCTTTGAATATTGTGGAAATGCTGGTTAAATCCAATGCTGTCGATGTTGTCGTGGTCGATTCGGTAGCAGCTCTGATCCCGCAGGCGGAGATTCAGGGCGAAATGGGTGCCAGCCACGTCGGTCTCCAGGCCCGTCTGATGAGTCAGGCGATGCGAAAACTGACCAGCTCCATCAACAAGAGCAGAACTTCCCTGATTTTCATCAACCAGATTCGCGAAAAAATTGGTGTCATGTTTGGCAATCCGGAAACCACCCCCGGCGGGCGGGCTTTGAAATTTTACAGCTCGGTGCGGATCGATGTCCGCCGCATTAACACCATCAAGGACGCCCACGGCGCCATCGGCAATCACGTCCGGGCTCGAGTGGTGAAAAACAAAATCGCCCCGCCCTTCCGTGAATCAGAATTCGATCTGATGTTCGATTCGGGGATCAGCGTTGAGGGCGACCTGCTGGATCTGGCGGTCGAGCGGAATATCATTGAGAAATCCGGGGCATTTTTGCGTTACGAGGATGTGGTTATCGGCCAGGGGCGTGAAAAAGCGAAAGAATATCTCAAAGAGAATCCCGACCTGGCTGAGGAGATCAGGCAAAAAATCCTGAATCCTCCTGTTGCGGCTGATGAGGCAGCCGAGGAGGACCAGGCGGGCAGCGGAAAAACCAAAAAGAAGGCTGCCAAAAAAACGAAGAAATAATCGCTACTAACTGAGAAAGGATTTTTATTCTTGTTGACCTCGCAGGAAACCAGACAGAGTTTTATCGAGTTCTTTAAAAAGAAGGAGCACACCTTTGTGGCAAGTTCCTCGGTGGTGCCGCTGGACGATCCGACGTTGCTGTTCACCAACGCCGGCATGAACCAGTACAAGGATATTTTTCTGGGTTCGGAAAAACGCGACTACAGCCGAGCCGTTAACAGCCAAAAGTGCATCCGCGTCAGTGGCAAACATAACGACCTGGAGGAGGTCGGCAGAGATACCTATCACCACACATTTTTCGAAATGCTGGGCAACTGGTCCTTCGGCGACTACTTCAAAGACGAAGCCATTGCCTGGGCGTGGGAACTTTTTACCGAAGTCTGGAAATTTGATCCCGACAGACTCTGGGCCAGCGTTTTTGGGGGTGATCCTGCTGACGGCATTAACGTCGATACCGAAGCCGAACAGTTCTGGCTGAAAAATTCCTCTCTGCCACCGGAGCGGATTCTGCGGTTTGGTAAGAAGGACAACTTCTGGGAAATGGGTAAAATCGGGCCCTGCGGTCCATGCAGCGAAATTCATTATGATCTGGGTCCGGAGAATTGCGACAAAAAAGGCATTGATCATGACTGCTGTGTGAATGGCGACTGTGGCAGATTTATTGAACTGTGGAACCTGGTTTTCATTCAGTATAACCGCGACGAAACCGGCCAACTGAAGGAGCTGCCCTCCAAACACGTGGACACCGGTGCGGGCCTCGAACGCATTGTCGCTGTTCTACAGAACAAACCGAGCAATTACGATACCGACCTGTTCAAACCGCTGCTCGATAAAATCGCCGAATTGACCGGCAAACCTTATTCGGCCCAGATCGGTAATCAGATCGATAACGCCTTTCGGGTGATTGCCGACCATGTGCGGATGCTGACTTTTTCGATAACCGATGGTGCCCTGCCCAGCAACGACGGCCGCGGTTACGTGTTGCGCCGTATTCTCCGCCGGGCCACGCGCTTTGGACAGTTGCTAAATATGCAAGAGCCGTTCATCTACAAACTCGTGCCAACGCTGGTTGAGCAGATGGGCAAGGTTTACCCGGAACTACCCGACCGTGCTCAGCACGTTGCCAACGTGATCGAAGCTGAAGAGAAAAGTTTTATCAAAACCCTTGAACGGGGCATCACCATTTTTGAAGCGGACGTCAGGGAAATCAGCGAAAAAAAACTTTCCCGGCTTCCCGGCGACAAGGCATTTCGCCTTTATGACACCTATGGATTCCCACTGGACCTGACGCAGTTGATGGCGGAAGAGAAGAAACTAACGGTGGACATTGAAGGTTTTGAAGAACTGATGGAGCAACAGCGTAAGCGTGCCCAGGCTACTCAGAAAAACGCTATTTACCAGGCTGACACGCTGAGCCACCAACTGCCCACCACCGACGACACTCAAAAATACCACACCCACACTCTCAACGCCCGTTTGCTCGGTTACACTCATGAGGACCAGTTCATCAATGGGGGAAACGTTCCGAAAAATACCAATGTCGGACTGATTTTTGATCGCACCTGCGCTTACGCCGAAGCCGGCGGCCAGGTTGGCGACAACGGAACCATTACCTACGGTTCCAGCTCGTTCGCTTTCGAGGACACCATTAAAGCCGGGGCCGCTGTGATCCATTTCGGCTCGACTGATTACGATCAGATTATCATCGGCTCGGAGATGGCTATCAACATCAATCCAGCCCGGCTCGACACCCAGCGCAATCACACCGCCACCCATCTGCTGCAATGGGCACTGCAACGGGTTGTCGGCGATCACACCCATCAGGAAGGCTCGCTGGTTTGTGCCGAATACCTGCGGTTCGATTTCACCCATCCTCAGGCCCTGACCGCTGAGCAGATTGAGCGGGTGGAAAATCTGGTTCATCAGAAAATCGCTGACGCTGCGCCGGTAACGTTTAAAGTAATGCCCACCGATGAGGCCCGCGAGTTGGGGGCTATGGCGTTGTTTTCGGAAAAATACGGGGAGCATGTCCGCGTCCTGGCTATCGGTTCGGAAACCCCCGATCAACTCGAGGAAGCGTTCAGTCGTGAATTCTGCGGCGGCACCCACGTTAATAACACCAGTGAAATCGGTGGTTTCAAAATTACGCGCGAAGAATCCGTTGCCACCGGCATTCGGCGTATTACCGCTCTGACCGGTCGATCCCTCAACGAAATGTTCCACCTGCGTAACAAACAGATCGACCAGCTTGGGCAAATTTTGAAGGCTGCGCCGGAACGGATTATCAATCGAGTTGCGGCTTTGCTCGACGAAAACAAAAAACTCAAGAAACAACTGCAAAAGGGAACGGCTGCCGATCTGAAAACCACGGTTGAGCAGTTGCTGGAGAAGGCAGCTTCAATCGGTTCGGTCAAGATTATTATTGGCTCTTTACCGACTGCCCCGGTCGATGCGATTCGCACTCAGATTGATTGGCTGCGTAAAAAAGCTCCCTCCAGTGCCACCGTGCTGGCTTGTGCCACAGAGGACAACAAGGTTCTGCTGTTCGCGGCGGTTACTGATGACCTGATCAAAAGAGAATCTCTCAAAGCCGGCGATATTGTCAAAGCTATCGCACCCATCGTCGGCGGCGGCGGCGGCGGCCGACCGCAAATGGCTCAGGCCGGCGGCAAAAACCCCGACAAGATCGATGATGCCCTGGCCGCTGCCAACGATTTTATCAATCAGAAATTGTCCTGACCTGATCCAGGCTTACTATTGCCTCAGTTTCACCATTGCCCCAGTCTTAATTCTGCTCAGCCGGGCGGTGCTGACGGTCTGATCGACCCCGGCGCACCAGAAACCCTTGAACGATAACGGCAAAATCGCTAAAATATAGCGAGACATTAAAAGTGGGGAATATGGAGGCCCAACCATGGACCGGAGAATTTTTTTAGCAACCGGGTTGGCCGCGGGAGCTGCGGCGGCATCAATTCCCTCATCGTCGGAAGCACAAAGCCAGATCCCACCGGGCAAGTTCAGGCTTAAATACGCCCCCCATTTCGGCATGTTCCCGACTATGGCGAGGGGATCACTGGTGGACAAAATCAAAGCCTTGAGCGGATTGGGATTTCGAGCGATTTTCGATAATGGTTTGATGGGCAAATCTGCCCAGGACCAGCAAGCTATCGCCCGCGAACTACAAGAGCAGAAAATGGACCTGGGGCCTTTCGTTGCATACGCCGATTTTAAAGTAGCTTCTTTCGTAACCCGCGACAAAGAAATCCGGGACATGCTCAAGAAGCGGATGGTCCAGGCAGTTGAAACCGCCAAAAGAACCAATGCCGAGTGGGCCCTGGTAGTTCCCGGACGCTATGACCAGAGGCTTGAGTGGGACTATCAAACGGCTAACGTAATTGACAATCTGAAATTTTGTACCGATATCTTCGAGGCTTCGGGGATAATCATGGTTTTGGAACCGCTGAATCCGTGGGATCATCCCGGGCTGTTCCTGACTAAAATTCCCCAAGCCTACAATATCTGCCGAGCCGTCAACAGCCCCTGCTGTAAAATTGTTGACGACCTCTATCACCAGCAGATTACCGAGGGTAACCTGATCCCTAACATCAACCGTGCCTGGGACCAGATTGCCTCGTTCCACATTGGGGACAATCCCGGCCGCAAAGAGCCGACAACCGGCGAAATAAATTATCGTAACATTTTCAAACACCTTCGCGAGAAAAGTTACCAGGGCGTCCTGTGCATGGAGCATGGCCGCAGTCAATCAGGTAAAAAAGGCGAACAGGCACTGCTGCAGGCTTATCGTTACTGTGATGATTCTTAAAATGAAAGAATTCGACCGCCCCGAAAAAAACATTCCCCGCATTGACGGCGACCTGAGCAATCATGAAAAGGATTGGATGCGAGCCGGCAAAGAGGGTAAGGTGGTACCCTGGCAAGTTCGAACTTCGATTATTCCGACCCTCTGACGGAGATGGTAGTCATGGGTAACCTGGCCATCCGCACCAGTCAACCCATCGAATGGGACGGCAAAAACATAAAGGTTACCAATTCAGCCGAGGCCAATGAATTTGTTCATCCCCCCTATCGAACGGAACGGAGCCTTTAAGTAAATAATCTGGGACAGTGACAATCTTAAACCACCGATGTCCCCGAAGCCAACCAGTTCGTCAAACGAAAATATCGCCCCGGCTGGACACTTTAAGGGCAGGGCAGATAAGCGCCCCGAAGAAGCCTTATTTTACGCTACAGGGCAGGCTATTTTACCCGATGGGACTTATAAGGGTAAAAAAGCACGTTGCCTTGTTTATTGATGAATTTTTCGGTTTCCTCGACCTCGGTAGCGTAAATTGGGAAAAAACCGCTCTTTTTCTTGCGATAAATCCGAAAACCTTCTTTATCGAAGCGTTCATCGGTCTCCCAGGTTGCGAGCCAACAGCAGGCGTCGCCCTTTTCCCTTTTCCAGGTAATACCACCTTCTTCAACGCCCTCCCACTTTTCCAGGTCAAAAATAGGCCAGGCGGTGCTGAGTTTGTGATAGGTCATACCCGGCTCGAGAGGCTGTTCGCAGCCGGCTAAAACGCTAAATCCAAAAACTACCGCTATTAACGTCAAAACGCCCCTGAAAATCCTTCCTACCGGCTGTTTGTTTTGGTTTTTAGCCATTGAACATTCCTTTCTAAAAATTACTCCATCTTCGCTCAGATTGAATATTCCTATAGATTAGTTAACCATATCTTGTGTTATAGACCATTATTTTTCGCGGATGTATAAAAAAATCCTATTTTATTTGTGAAAATCTTTCTGAATACCGGCCCGCCAGCAGCCCCTGAGGCAATTTCTTATCAATTGCCCGCCGGATCCCTGATGGCTTTTTGAGATTACTGCAGGTTTCACAGTTGTGGGTGGGCATTTGATCGGTATTTCATCGACTGTCCTGCCTGCCAAACTGGCACCATAGGGGAAAAATACTTTTTCATTCACAGCTTTTACGTTGACAGTTTTGCCAGGGGCAACTAAAATTTATCTTGTTCTGATAGTCACCACCATGATTAGTAACAACCAAGATCGACAGCACTGAAAAATTAGTCTTTCAGGACGGGTTTGTTGATGCCTTTGAACCGGGCTTTTCTGTTCCGGTTAGTCTGATAGTTATATGTAATTGTTATACCGCTTACCAAGAAGCCGCTGAAAAGGATTTCACTGGGCCGATTTAAAAAGATGTGGAATTTGTCTTGGCATTGAGAGGTTCTGAGTTAATCGAGTATTGCAAGACCAGCGTCGGAAAAGGTGTTACGGGAAACGGTTTAAAGATAGAGTAAGCGTGCAGGGAGATAAAAAACGTGGCTGATGTTTTGGCAGACATCTGGGATAAGATTCTTCGATACTTACAAAAGAATCATCCTCAGTTGTGGCGAAGCTGGTTCGAGCAAATCGAACCTGTCAGCCTTGAAAACGGCATGCTGTGCATTGAAGTATCTGAGCGATCCTGGCAGCTGTACCTGAAGCAGATGTGCAACGACGCCCTCAACGAAGCCGCCCAACAAATCACAGGACACTTTATAACTTTTGAATATGTGCACAGCAACGGGTATCAACCTGAGAAACAAGATGTTACTCCAACCGTGTCAGAAGATACCGATCTGTTTTATTTCAGCCCCGATTACACCTTTGATAATTTTGTGGTCGGGCCCTGTAATCGTTTGGCCCACGCGGCCAGCATCGCGGTCAGCGAAGCACCCGGTCAGGCTTATAATCCGCTGTTCATCCACGGTTCGGTGGGATTGGGTAAAACTCATTTGTTGCAGTCCACCTGTCAGGCCATGCTCAAGCGTAATCGTAACAGCCGCATTACCTACATGTCCTGCGAAACCTTTGTCAACCATTTCATTCGCGCTATTGAACAGGGAAATATGCACGATTTTCGCTACAAATATCGCCACCTGGACATGATCGTTATCGACGACGTACAGTTTTTTTCCGAGCGTGAACGGTCGCAGGAGGAATTTTTCCACACTTTCAACACTCTCTACCAAGCCCGCAAGCAGATTATTCTTTCGGCCGATTGCAGTCCGGCGGAGATTCCGAAACTGGAGCAACGGTTGGTTAGTCGCTTTAACCAGGGACTCGTCGCCCGTATTGACAAGCCCGATTACGAGACCCGCATGGCTATTGTTCACAAAAAAGCGATAATGCGGGGCATCAATCCGCCGGAAGATGTGGTTTCGTTAATCGCCCGAAAAATTGACACCAATACTCGCGAGCTCGAAGGCACACTCACAAAGATTCACGGATTAGCAATGCTCGACGGTGGTGAAATTACTATCGAACTGGCCCGGGGTGCTCTTGGCGAAGAAAACGCTATTCAGCGTCATCACATTACTATCAGCCAGATTATTGACGCGGTTATCGAGACCTTCAACGTGCGCATGTCGGATCTGCAGGGCAAGCGGCGTTCCCGATCGATCGCGTTTCCACGACAAGTATGCATGTTCCTGGCTCGGGACCTGACCAACCACAGCCTGGAGGAGATCGGTGGACACTTTGGTGGCAGGGACCACTCCACGGTTCTACACGCCTATCGTACTATTGATAAACTCTGCGACAACGACGAAAACATCCGTGCCACGGTCAATTCTCTGGTGGCCAGCTTGAAACAACCGTAGCTTGAACCTGCAGTCACCCCCTGATCCAGCTGTCCCGCCCCTCCTTCCGGTAAAAATTTGCTTTTCAACAGTCAAAATCCGGATTATATTAGTTTTTAAAGCATTATTTGTCGGTGTATGTCAAATTACTGCTTGTAAATGCAAACTAGTGAGGTCATTAGGTGAATTTCAGGTTCAGAGACAACATTGAAGAAATGGCGGGTTATGTGCCGGGGCAGCAGCCGACGGATGCTTCGGTGATCAAGATCAACACTAACGAAAATCCGTATCCGCCCAGCTCGAAGGTGTTCGAGGCGTTATCTAAGCTGGGCAGTGATGCGTTGCGAAAGTATCCCCCAGTGTTCTGGGACGATTTTCGCCGGGCAGCGGCCCAGGTGCATGGTGTGGACGAGGCGATGGTTGTCGGTGGCAACGGCGGGGACGAGATTCTAACGATGCTGGTGCGGTGCTGTTGTGATAAGGGGCGGGCACTGGCGTATCCGGTGCCGACCTATTCGCTTTATCCGGTG
>DAOWAK010000270.1 GCA_030634605.1 Sedimentisphaerales bacterium | reverse complement strand
GCGGTCGGGAAAAATGTTGTGTGGAAAACAGCCAAATATTATGATGCACGTCTGATTCTTTAAAATACCAGCAAGCTGAACTCGAGCACGTGAAAGGGAGTATTGTCATGTCAATTAAGGGTGAAAAAAACGCGGCTGATCTGAACCGTAACCTCAAGATGGGGATGGTAGGCGGCGGACCGGGGGCCTTTATAGGCGAGGTTCATCGCAAGGCGGTCCGGATGGATGGCGGCGTTGACCTGGTAGCGGGAGCATTTGATATCAATCCGCCCAAAAGTAAACAGATGGGTCGCGAGCTGAATCTGGATCGCAAACGGGTTTATAGCGACTTTGAGGAAATGATCGAAAAGGAATTGCAACTTCCTGTCGGCGAACGGATTGATTTTGTTTCGGTAACGACGCCAAACAACTGGCATTATCCGATTGCGAAGGAGTTTCTGGCGGCGGGCTTTAACGTGATGTGCGAAAAGCCGATGACGATGTCGCTGAAAGAAGCCAAGCAGTTGCAGCAGGTGGTGCGGAAATCGCGTAAGGTTTTTGCGTTGATGCACAACTACACGGGTTATCCGATGGTGAAGCTGGCCCGGGATATGGTACGGGACGGTGATCTGGGTAAGGTTATGAAAGTGGTGGTTCAATATCCACAGGGCTGGCTGGCGCGGCCGATCGAACGGGCGGGTCAACCACAGGCGGCTTGGCGGACCGACCCCAAGCAAAGCGGAGCAGGCGGTTGCATCGGTGATATCGGGACGCACGCGGAGAATCTGGCGGAGTACGTTTCGGGGCTGAAGATTTGCGAGATTTGTGCGGACGTGAACACTTACATCAAAGGTCGGCGGCTGGACGATGACAACAACTGTCTGCTGCACTTCAATAAGGGTGCCAAGGGAATTCTGCATACCAGTCAGATTTCTATCGGTCAGGAAAACAACCTGGCGATCTGGATATACGGCGAAAACGGCAGCATCGAATGGCACCAGGAGCATCCCAATTATCTCTATGTTGAAGGACTTAACGTACCGACGCAGGTCTGGAAGCGGGGCAACGATTATGTTGCGGCGAAAAGTGCTGCGGCTGGACGGGCGACACGGATTCCGCCGGGCCACCCGGAAGGCTACCTGGAAGGGTTCGCTAATGTATATCGCAACTTCACAGATACCATTCGTGCCCGTTTGATTCGTCGCAAGCCTACTGAGCTGGAGCTTGATTTTCCGAATGTAAATGACGGTGCTCGGGGGATGGCGTTTATTGAGACGGTGGTAGCCAGCGGCAAGAGCCGACAGAAATGGGTTAAACTAAAAAAATAGCACTGGAGGTTTTCGGCGCGAACCATGCTAAAGAGTACTTGAGCATGCCACCCGGCAACCAACGTAGCACAATAATAATTTCGCTATCTGAAAGGTGAGATCATGACCAGACCGATAACTTTATTTACAGGACAATGGGCGGATTTACCCCTGGAGCAGATGTGTCAAAAGGCCAGTGATTTTGGGTACGATGGGATTGAGCTGGCGTGTTGGGGCGATTTCATCGACGTTTTTCAGGGGGCCAAGGACAAAAAATATTGCCAGGACAAACTGAAACTGCTGGAGAAATACAATCTGAAGTGCTGGTCGATATCCAATCATCTGGCGGGTCAGCTGGTGTGCGACCCCAACACGGACAGCCGCAGTGACGCGTTCGCACCGGCGGATTGTGCGGGCGATCCGGAAAAGAAGCGTACCTGGGCGGTCGAGGCGTGTAAGAACGCAGCACGGACGGCGAAAAATCTGGGGCTAAAAGTGGTGAACGGATTTACCGGTTCGTCGATCTGGCACATGCTGTACAGTTTTCCGCCGGTTACAGCGGAGATGATTGATGACGGATTTGCCTATTTTGCCGAGATGTGGAATCCGATCCTGGATGTTTACGATGAATGCGGCGTTCGGTTTGCGTTGGAAGTGCATCCGACGGAAATTGCTTTCGATATAGTAACTACCCAACGGGCGATTGAGGCAGTCGGCGGTCGGAAGACGTTTGGATTTAATTTTGATCCGAGCCATTTACACTGGCAGTTTGTGGACCCGGTTAAGTTCATCGAGGCATTTCCCGATCGGATTTATCACGTGCACATGAAAGACGCGATTGTTACGCTGGACGGCACAAGCGGGATACTGGCCAGTTATCTGGACTTTGGTCAGCCGGGCCGGGGGTGGAACTTTCGTTCGCTGGGTCGCGGTGGGGTTAATTTCGAGGAAATCATTCGGGCATTGAACCGGATCGGTTACTCCGGGCCACTGAGTGTTGAATGGGAAGATTCCGGAATGAACCGTGAACAAGGTGCGCGTGAGGCTCAGGAATTTGTTCGTAAAGTTGATTTTGAGCCGTCTGATATTGCTTTTGATGGCGCTTTTGACAAAGAAAATCAATAGAAGCTAGAAACCGACTGAACAATTTGAAAAACGAAAATGCCGTCCTCGAAAGTGTTCGGGGACGGCGTTTTTGTTATTTCCGGGTTAGTCTTTGCTGGAGATGTCCTGGTTGTATCCGTCACCGCCCTCTCTTTTGTCTTTTCCGTAGCTGATGATTTCGACGCCGTCCGGAGTAACGCGATACTGAAACGGGGTGTCCCAGGGATCGACCATTTGGCTTTGCTTGAGGTAAGGTCCTTTCCAGTCGTCGTCCTTGATGTCCGAAGGCTTGGTGAGCATTTCGGCGAGTTCCTTGGGAGAGCGGTTGCAGTCCCGCTCGAAATCCACAATGGAGTTTTCGACGACGGTAACCTGTGTTTTGACGATGTCGTATTTGGCCTGGTTGAACTTATCGATGATTCTGGGAGTAATCAGGCCGGCCAGCAAGGAGATTATTACGACGACCACCAGAATTTCGACCAGGG
>DAOWAK010000105.1 GCA_030634605.1 Sedimentisphaerales bacterium | reverse complement strand
TATAACGTCGGTGGTTGAACGTTACGGCACGAAGGTGCGGGCGTGGGATGTTATCAGTGGGATGAACGGGGATAATTGTTTCAAATTCAGTTTTGATCAGATATTGGAGATGACGCGTTCAACGGCGTTGGCGGCTAAGCGAGCTTCGCCGCGATCGCTGGTGTTGATTGAATTGAAGGAGCCCTGGGGTGAATATTACGCGGTCAACCAGCGGACGGTGCCGCCGATGATATACGCGGACATGGTCAGCCAGAGCGGCGTGCCGTTTGACGGCTATGGAATTAAAATGCGTTTTGGTCGCGGTGCCGGCGGTATGCATGCCCGGGATATGCTGGAGCTGTCGAGTTTGCTGGACAGGTTTGCGGTTTTTGGCAAGCCGGTGCATTTGGCGAGTGTTCAGGTGCCGAGCAAGGCAGATTCACGTGACAATGCCAATCAGATCGGAGAAGCGGGTTACTGGCACGGTCAATGGAACGAGCAGATTCAGGCCGATTGGCTGGAGCAGGCTTACACGATTGCTCTGAGTAAGCCTTATGTCGAGACGGTAACCTGGGAAGATCTGGTGGATACACCCAACGCGATGCTCCAGTTCGGCGGATTGAACAACGCCGATCTTAGCCCCAAGCCGGCTTTTGAGCGATTACGCGAGTTGAAGAATTCGCTTGTTCGGGCTGAGCGTAAAAACAGCAAAAGTAAAAAATGACTTTGGCCTGGTTGCCGAAGTAGGATTTTGAGTATTAGATTCTGCTAAGCGTTCACGGTAATCAAGATGAAACCGCCGATAGACGCCGATGAACGCGGATTATTTCGCCCTTTCAGGGCAAGTTTCCCTCGCCTGGCGGCTGGGGGCTTTTTTGGGCTATTGGTTAATGTCAACAATTTTGAGTCTTGGAACGCAATATGTCGTGGGAAAAGCTTAAAGGTAAATTCATAGTGCTTGACGGTCCGGATGGGTCGGGTAAGAGCACCCAGATTGAGAAGCTGGCCGATTTGGTTCGTGAAAAAGGTGTTGAACCGGTGGTGTTGCGTGATCCGGGTGGTACGACGATAGGTGAAGAGATTCGGCAGATTTTATTGAATCCGGCCCACGAGAAGATGTCGGTTCGTTGCGAGACACTTTTGTACATGGCCAGTCGTGCTCAGTTATACAGTCAGTGCATTGAGCCTGCTTTGCAAAAGGGTAGTTGTGTGCTCTGTGACCGGTGGATTTCGAGCACGTACGCTTATCAGGCGGTGGCGGGGGAAGACGGGAAGGAATTTATTCTGGAGTTGGCTGAGGCGGCATTGCTGCGCACCTGGCCCGACCGGACGATTATTATTGATGTGCCGACTGAAATTTCCCGTGGTCGTCTGGGGGAGTCGCTGGATCGTATGGAAGCCAAATCGGGAAGTTTTCATCAGAAGGTCAGAAATGGTTTTCTGGAACTGGCCAAGGGTCGCGACGATTTTCGGGTAATCGACGGAACGGGGCCCATCGAGGAAATTCATGAGCAGGTGATTGAGGCATTGGGCGATTATGTCAATTCTTGAGTGTTGCGGTCAGGACCATGCCATTATCCGCCTGCAAAAAGCCCGGCAGGTTAGTCGGTTGCCGCACAGCTATATTTTTCATGGTCCCGAAGGCGTGGGCAAGGGGTTGCTGGCTGGTCAATGGGCCAAATTGATGCTATGTTCGGATCCTCAGCGAAGTAAGTTGGGTGGTGGCGGAACCGGCGAGGCCGATTCGGTCATGATCGACGATTGTTGTGGTGCATGTGCGGATTGTAGGATGGTCGAGGCGGGGACTCATCCTGATCTACATAAGATAGATAAGCAGTCAGTGCGGCATACCAGCAAGGCCCGCTCCAGTGCGATGCTGGCGTTGCCGATTGATGTCATTCGGGAAATGGTGATCGAGCCGGCGGGGGTATTTCCATCGCGTAAGCGAGCGCGAATTTTCATTATTGAGCAGGCGGAGAGCATGAATATTGCTGCTCAGAACGCTCTGCTGAAAACCCTGGAAGAGCCACCGGCGAACACTTTTTTGGTTCTGGTAACCTCTAATCCGGAGCTGTTTTTGCCGACGATTCGCAGTCGCTGTCAGGAAGTTCGGTTTCTTGATTTGCCTAAAGCGTTTATTTATAAGAAGTTATTGGATTTTGGGGTGGAAGAGCAGCAGGGGCGTTTTTGGGCTGAATTTTCTGATGGGCGGCTTGGGTATGCGTTGCAATTGTCCCAGATGGGGCTTTACGAAGCTAAGAGTGAGTTTGTTGAGCAGCTGGGCAGTCTGGGTTATGACAATGCCCTGGTCCTTGCTGAGTGGCTGGGAAAGCAGTCCAAGGAATTTGGTAAGGTTCTTGGGGAAAAACAAGTGGAGATTTCAACGAGCGACGCCGATCGGCAGGGTCGATTGTTCTGGCTGGATATTGTTGTTCATGTATTTTCGCAAGTTATGCGGCGGCAGGTTGTTGGGTCAGATGACCAGCCGGATCAGGCGGAGCAGATCGATGAGCTGGGCAGGCGTTTTGATCCTTATGTGTGCAGCCGAGTTATCAAGGCTGTGACGGGGTCACGGCGGTACATCTTTGCCAACGTAAATCCGGCTTTGATTTTTGAATCCCTTATGCTAGAATGTCTTGATTGTGCCTCAGCCGGGGTGTGATATTGTGAAATTGTCCCGGTTAGGGCGATGTAGATCGGAAATTAGCCGGCGATTGACATCTAAAAATTAACGATAAGGAGCTGGGCGTTTATTCGTTAGTTCCTGTAAAATAGATAGTTACATTATGACAGAAGATTCATCCACTCCCAAAGAACCCCAATCTCGTCCCCAATCAGGCGGACCTTCCCGTGCCAGAGAGCGAACAATGCTGGTTCGTTATGGCAAAATGGGCCTTATCGGGTCCTTCAGGCACGCCGAAAGGGAAATTCCGCCAACGGATCAACATGTAGTGGTGCACACCGATCGGGGTTTGGAAATCGGGCAACTGGTCTGTCCATTTTATCACAGTAAGGGCCAATGCTCGATCCCTAAGGAAAAAATTGAATCGTATTGTCAGAAGAGTGGCCCGAACTATCCTTTTACAAGTCAGGGCCGCTTTGTTCGATATGCAACCGATCAGGACCTTAACGAGCAGCGTCATCTCGATTTAAATGCCCGGGAAGAGGCTAATTGTTGCCGGACGCTGATCGAGAAACATAAATTGCCCATGCATCTGGTATCGGTGGAGCATCTGTTTGGCGGGGACCGGATTATTTATTACTTTATGGCAGAGGGCCGGGTTGATTTTCGAGATCTGGTCAAGGAGCTTGCCCAGCAATATCAGACCCGAATCGAGATGCGTCAGATTGGTGCCCGCGACGAGGCTCGTCTGGTGGGCGATTTTGAAACGTGCGGTCGCCAGTGCTGCTGTAAGAATTTCCTGAAGGTTTTGTAGCCGGTTAATATGCGCATGGCTAAGCTTCAAAAAGCTACGTTGGATCCGACGAAAATTTCGGGTCGTTGCGGTCGGCTGAAATGCTGTCTGCGCTATGAAGATGAAGTGTACACCGAGCTCAATAAAAAACTTCCGCGACCAAACAATTGGGTGAGAACCGATCAGGGGATCGGCCAGGTTCTGGAGACCCAGGTGATCACTCAACTGGTGAAAATGAGACTTGAATCGGGGAAAATTATCGCGGTAAATGTGGAAGATATTCTGGAGAGGAACCTGCAACAGCCCAGCCCGGTCGAGCAGCAGAGTTCCCGCGAAAATTCACGTCGGCGGGAACCGAGAAAATCCAACGGTGCCGGTGAGTCTGAAAAGCGTAATAATGATCGGTCCAATAGAGATCGGCAGGGCGAACAATCGGATGACAGGTCAAAAGGAAAATCGGGAGATCAATCGAAAGATCAACCGGTTAATCAACCGGGTAGTCAAGCGGGGGAACAATCCGACAATCAAGCAGGTGAACAGACCGGTGAACAATCAGGCGATCAGCCAAGGAAGAAGCGTCGTCGTCGCCGCAGGAAAAAGAAAAAGCCGTCTGATGGCGGCGATGATTCGTCGGATTCAGGTCGGTCGGACAACGGTAATTCATCAGCAGGTGGCGAAGACCGGCAAAATTAACTTCTGAGACAAGTTAGTAACAGTCTAAAATGAAAGAATCTAAATCGCGACAAATTTTGGTGACGGCAGCGTTGCCTTATGCGAATGGATCGATACACCTCGGCCATCTGGTGGAATATATTCAAACTGATATATGGGTTCGTTTTCAGAAAATGCGCGGCAACGATTGTATTTATTGCTGTGCCGACGATACTCACGGAACCCCGATTATGATTCGGGCCCGCAACGAAGGTGTGAAGCCTGAGCAGTTGATCGAGCGTATGCACGATGAGCACAGAAGTGATTTCGATGCTTTTGATGTGGTTTTTGACAGTTACTACAGTACTCATTCCGACGAGAATCGCCGGTTTAGCGAGCTTATCTATGGTCGATTGAAGGAGGGCGGGCACCTTGAAAGCAGGGAAGTGGAGCAGGCACATTGCGAGCATGATGAGATGTTTTTGCCGGATCGTTTTATTCGTGGCACCTGTCCGAAGTGCGGTGTGGAGGATCAGTATGGCGATTCCTGCGAGAGCTGTCATGCCACTTATAACACCGTTGATCTGAAAGACGCCCGTTGCAGCATTTGCGGCAACAGTCCGGTTCGGCGAAGTTCGAGGCATTTCTTTTTCAAGCTGGCGGATTTTGCCGAGCGGCTAAAGGAGTGGGTCAGTGGCGGGCACGTTCACGAACAGATTCATAATAAGCTGATGGAATGGTTTGAGCAGGGATTGCGGGACTGGGATATTTCCCGCGATGCGCCTTATTTTGGTTTTTTGATTCCGGGGGAGACGGACAAATATTTTTATGTCTGGCTGGATGCTCCGATCGGTTACATGGCGAGCACTAAAAATTACTGCAATCTGACCGGGCGGAATTTTGAGGATTACTGGTGCAATCCCGACTGTGAAATTTATCACTTTATCGGCAAGGATATTACTTATTTTCACGCGCTGTTCTGGCCGGCCATGCTGATGGGGTCCTGTTTTAATACACCGAACCGGTTGAATATTCACGGTTTCCTTACGGTTAACGGCAAGAAGATGAGCAAGTCGCGTGGGACGTTTGTGAACGCGGCGACTTATCTGAAGCACCTGGATCCTCAATATTTGCGTTACTATTACGCTTGCAAGTTGGGGAGCGGTCCGGAAGATATCGATTTGAGCCTGGAGGATTTTGTCAACCGGGTTAACAGTGATCTGGTGGGCAAGTTGGCCAACCTGGCATCGCGGTCGGTGCCGATGCTGGTGAAAAAGCTCGATGCTAAAATGGGCCAGTTATCCGATGAAGCCCGTGAATTGCTCGGTCCGGTGCAGCAGGCGGCGGATGAAGTGGCGGCAGATTATGAGTCCTGCAATTACGCTTCGGCGGTTCGCCGGATAACGGGGCTGGCGGATCAGGTGAATCGGTATATTGACCAGCGTAAGCCCTGGAGTGTCATTAAGGAAGATTCCGGTCACGCTTTGGAAACGATTACGGCGACTTTGAACGCGGTTCGGCTGCTGACGATTTATCTCAAGCCGG
>DAOWAK010000201.1 GCA_030634605.1 Sedimentisphaerales bacterium | reverse complement strand
GACAGCGGCCAGATATACACCGTCGTCAGTCTCGTTGAGGACACAGATCCGGCTCATCCTGACGACTGGTATATCCGCCTTGACCGCCGATTGCTTGAAAAGGATGCTGCAGGGATACCACTGACCTACCAGCGGTTCTGGATTATTCCACCAGAGATCGGCGGTTCGGCGGACTGCTGCCGAAGAATTTGTAATGGTAGTTCAATAAAAGGGGATTTTGTTGAGTTCAACTTTAGCTAAGCGGATTTTTTTTGGCAGTTTGATGATTGGCGTCGTGGCAGGTATTGTCCTGCTGGACGGTTTTTTGTTTGGCTGCGGTGGTGGGGATTCAAGTGCTCAATCGTTGCGGGGATTATTGGTGGCGATTATTCTGGTGGTGCTGGCAGGTGCTGGCTGTGCCGAGTTGCGGCGGCTGGGAAGGGCGGGGAATTTCAATCCGTCGTTATGGGGGATGATAGTTGTTACTACTATGCTGATTACTGAGCCTTGCTGGTCGGGCTGGTTGAAGATCGACAGTGTTTACTGTCTGGCGGTTACGCTGATGATGGGGATCTTTCTGGCGGGTTTTTTACAGGTGAGGAACCAGGGCATTTCCGGGACGATAGCCAATCTGGGTTTCACAGCTTTTGGGGTGATTTATCTGGGGCTGGGGAGCTGGTTTATTCTGGCGATTCGCCGGTTCCATCCGAATCCAGCTGGACTCTGGGAGGAGCTGGGGTATCTGGCGATGTTTTTGACCTGTGCAAAGTCTTGTGATATAGGGGCTTACTTCACGGGGCGTTTCCTGGGCCGACACAAGTGGGTGCCGAATATCAGCCCTAAAAAAACGTGGGAAGGACTCATCGGCGGGATTGTGCTGGCTATGATAGTGGCTTCGCTTTTTGGGGGATTATCGGGTATAATATCAATGACAGCGGCGCCGGTGTTTGGATTGCTGGTCGCGGTGGCTGGTCAGTTGGGAGATTTGCTGGAGTCCATGCTCAAGCGCGATGCCGGGTGTAAGGATTCGGCGGGCTTGATACCGGAGTTCGGCGGCGTGCTGGATTTGCTGGATTCGGTGATAGCAGCGGCGCCGGTGGCTTATTTTTTTCTGGCGATAGTGGCCGGTGCCGGCGGTTAAAAAATAAGGAGCTTTTGAAGCAACGTTGGAACTTGATTTAACGTTAGAAAATCCTGAAAAACGAGTGCAATTGTTCGGCCCGGCTGATGCTAATTTGCGGCTGGTTCGGGAAACCTGCAATGTGCATATTACCGCTCGCGATGAGAATGTTCGGCTGACCGGTAGTAAGGAGTCGGTGACTAAAGCGGAAAAGCTGTTGCGGTTGATGCAGGGCCGCCTCAAGACAACCGACCATCTCGGCAAAGAGGATATGAAAGAGTTGATCGTGCGGGCGGCGTCGGAACTTTCAGCTCAAAGTCGCTATCAGATTAATGTCTATGCCAGGGGGTGTCAGATTACCGCCCGGACCGAAGGTCAGCAAAACTATATCAAGGCGATTCAGGATCATGACCTGGTGTTTTGCACCGGACCGGCGGGGACGGGCAAGACTTATCTGGCGGTGGCGTGTGCGGTGGCGATGCTGAAACAGCAACAGATTCGTAGGATTGTTCTGGCGCGACCGGCGGTTGAGGCTGGTGAAAAGCTGGGATTCCTGCCCGGTGATCTGCAGGAAAAGGTTAATCCTTATTTGCGGCCGCTGTTCGATGCGTTGGGCGACATGATGGAATACGCGCAAATCAAAAAATTTATCACCAATGATATTATCGAGATAATTCCGCTGGCTTTTATGCGAGGCCGAACTCTTAACGATGCCCTGGTGATTCTGGACGAAGCCCAGAACACCACCGCCGCCCAGATGCTGATGTTTCTGACCCGGATGGGCAACGATACCAAGATGGTGGTTACCGGCGACGGCAGTCAGTCCGATCTGCCCGACGGGCAACTGGCGGGGCTGGCGGACGCGACGATGCGGCTGAAAGGGGTCAAGGGTATTGAGTTTGTGAAACTGGAAGATGCTGATATAGTGCGACACCGGCTGGTGCAGAATATTGTTCGGGCCTATGATAAGAACGGCAACGGGGACAATGGCTGACGGCGGTGTCGAGGCTGAATTTAGGATAATTTAATGACTGCCAAAAAGAAAACCAAACGAACTTCCGCGATCAACGGCCGACTTTCGGGCCGGGGCCGGGGTGTTTATGACGGGGATGTCATCGCGTCGGTGGCGATGGTGGTTTTGTATGTAATTCTCTCGGCGGTGATTCTGGTGTTTTCGGTTGAGAATTTTAAGGGCATTATGCAGTTGGCGTGGGCTGATGTTCGAGAGTTTTTGCTGGTTCTGGCGTTTATGGCGATTTTTGCCACGGCTTTGAGTTTGTATGTAGCAGCCTGTCAGCCGCGGATTGTGAAAAATCATCTGCGGGGTATGGTTCTGCTGTTTACGCTGTTGATAATGACTGCGATTGTGAGGTTGGGTGTGGTTCGCGGGTGGTCGCCTTATCTGGTGGTAGTGCCGGTGATGATCGTGGCTATCATGATGACCATCGCTTACACGCAGCGGTTCGCGTTGGGGATCGGATCATTTTTGTTGCTGGTTAGTGTGCTGGCGTTGCATGGAAATCCCGATCTGTCCAAACATTCGCTGGGAGTGCTGTTTACCGCCGGTGGGGCGATAGGGATTGCGGTTTTGTCCCTGCGTGAAATTCGCAGCAGATCCAGACTTATTCAGGTCTGCTCGCTGGCGGCGCTGGTGGTTTTTGTGATGATCTGGCTGGTGGGGATTTGGCAGGGCTTTGAATATCAGGCGATTTTTCCGGACAGTGCCAAGGCTGCTGTGGGTTCCATAGCGGTGGGATTTGCGTTGCAGGGTTTTCTGCCGTTGATCGAGAAGGTTTTTCGAACCGCAACCAGTCTTACCCTGCTCGATTACAGCGAGGCCAACAAGCCACTGCTGAAAAAATTAGCTGTGGAGGCACCGGGAACTTTCAATCACAGTCTGTTAATTGGTATGCTGGCTGAAGCAGCCGCCGAGGCTTGCGGGGCCAACGGATTGCTCTGTCGGGTGGGCGCGTATTATCATGATATCGGCAAGCTGAACAAGCCGCGTTACTTTGTGGAAAATCAGGCGGAACGATTTAATCAGCACAAGGAGCTGTCCCCGACCATGAGCCGGATGATTATCATCGGGCATGTCAAGGACGGTTTGGAACTGGCCCGGCAATACAAACTGCCCCGGGTGCTGCATCAGTTTATCGCTACCCATCACGGCACGACGCTGGTGCAATATTTTTATCACGAAGCTGCCAAAAAGGAAGCTCAGGCCGGTCGCAGTGTTACGGAGACTGAATTTCGCTATCCCGGCCCCAAGCCCCAGACCAGAGAAGCTGCCATTGTGATGTTCAGTGACGCCGTCGAAGGTGCCACCCGGGCTATGCAGGATCCCACGCCCAGCCGAATTGAGAATGTCGTGGAGGAAGTCGGTGTGCGTCGGCTTCAGGATGGTCAGTTTGACCAGTGCGATCTGACTATGCGCGAGTTGAAAATTATTTCCGGCAGTCTCATTAAAAGCCTTTGCGCGATGTACCACAGCAGAATTGCTTACCCCAAACGCGAAAAAACTGAAAAAGGTGACAAGGTTCGCCTGGAATCGATCAAGCCCGGCGATGTGGAATAACGTAAAAAAATTATGGGTGCGGTTTCGCACTTTTTCTTGAGCGGCTCGGTTGGGTTTCGGATCGGCAGGGCCTTTTTTGGCCAAGCGGACGACAATTTTAAACAGGTTC
>DAOWAK010000138.1 GCA_030634605.1 Sedimentisphaerales bacterium | reverse complement strand
CCGAAGCCCCGATTACAGCACACGCAATCTGATGCGGAAGATGAATGTCCGCGTCGTGTGCACGACCGACGATCCACTGGATAACCTGGAACATCATCAAAAGGTCAAGGCGGATGACTTTGAAATTGGCGTCTTCCCGACTTGGCGACCGGACCGGGCAATGGCAACGGAAAACATCAGTGCTCTTAACGAATGGATCAATAAACTGGCGGAAATAACGCAGATCGATATTAAAGATTACCAAACCTATCTTGAAGCGATCCGGAAGCGTCATCATTTCTTCCATGAAACGGGCTGTCGAGTCAGCGATCATGGCCTGGAGACCGCTTATGCCGCCGATTATACCGAAAAACAGATCGCGACGATTTTTGAAAAGATTCGCGCCGGCAAAGAACTGGATGCCCGCCAGCAGGAGCAGTTTAAATCCGCCCTGTTGGTTGATTTCGCCCTGATGGATCACGAAAAGGGCTGGGTTCAACAGTTTCATTTTGGTGCGTTGCGGAGCAATAATTCTCGTATGTTGAAACTGGTGGGGCCGGACACCGGTTTTGATTCCATGGGCGATCTGGAAATCGCCCGGCCGTTAGCGAAGTTTCTGGATCGGCTCGACTGCCAGAACAAGCTCGCTAAAACCTTACTTTACAACCTCAATCCAGCCGATACGGAATTGTTCGCGACCATGATAGGTAATTTCCAGGATGGTTCCATACCGGGCAAGATGCAGTATGGTTCGGGCTGGTGGTTCCTGGATCAAAAAGACGGCATGGAAAAGCAAATCAATGCTCTTTCGAATCTGGGATTACTCAGCCGGTTTATCGGAATGCTCACGGATTCCCGGAGTTTTCTTTCCTATCCCCGCCACGAATATTTTCGGCGCATCCTCTGCAACATATTGGGGACAGAAGTGGAAAACGGCGAACTGCCCGACGACATGGAACTACTGGGCCAAATGGTCGAAGATATTTCTTATAACAACGCAAAGAATTATTTTCAGTTAATGTGAAACAATTCTATGTTTTCATTGCTGACAGAAAAGCGTTCATGTTTTCTGTCGATACTCCGTCGGGCAGGCCTCCTCCGCACGATATAATGACCCGGCTCTTATCGGCAAGGGATGCCAGGGTCTCTGCAACACATTCCCGCACTTGTTCCACGGTGCCGCCGGCCAGCACGTCTCGGGGAGGAATATTACCTAACAGCGTAACTTTGTTTTCCGTAAGCTGTTTCATTTCAGTTATTGTATGTTCGAAGCCGAAATTAAAAACGTTGACGCCTATCTCCGGCAGGTAAGGGGCGCAAACCAGCCCGGCTGCATCGTTATGAAAAAATTTCACCGGCACATTGAACCCCTGAAATATTTTTTTAAGGTAACCCAGAGCAATTTCCTGGAAATCGGCATCACCTAAAAAGCCCACAATATCATCGAGGATAAACACGCCGTCAATAGATGGAAAAGTTTTTATCTGTGCTTCCAGCCAGTTAACAGTGAAATCCGTAATCAGCTTGAGTAACTTGTGGATTTCGTCAAGATCAGTCCGCGCCGCCATGAGAAATTACGTACTGCCCATTAAAAAGGAAGCGATATTCAGAGGCCCCCGCGAAACCGCGAATTTAATCGCGTGGCCACTCTGCTCGATCCGACTTTGATTATGCTGCATCCGCTTGAGAACAAATGGACATAATCCGTCAACCGCCGGATTGGGCAGAGCAAGATCATTTATTTCCGAAACGTCCTTTATAATCTTATGCGCAAAAGGCAGCTCGTTTTCCTGCCAAGCACATTTGGCCCCGAAAGCTGACGGCTCAGTACACATGCCGTATTCCGACCAGAATCCCGGCAGGAACATAATATCAGGAAATTGTCGAATTGCTTTCAGATTGGCCTCGAACCATATTTCCTCGCTGGTGAAATAATCCAGCGTAGATACCCCCGCCCACCCCGGCAGCCAGGGACTGTCGATAATAAAACCAACCGGCAGCGGATCGATAATTTCACCGCTGATAACCGCTAACAATTTTTCCCATTGTTCGTTTGTCATGCTGTCCTGCTCTTGCGCTTTGGAACAACGTAAACAAAATGCACTACAACACACAAAGCTATAAATGCAACTAGAAGCCCGATTCCGAGCCACCGCAGTTTCGACCACAAACTCCAGACGCTGCCAAACGATGCAGCACCTGCCGCCAACGCCATAAGGACATTCCACAGAATGCGTTTGGCGCCGACTGGTGTATTTTCACCCAGGAAACTCTTCTGATTCATCAGCAGGAAGAACGCAAAGTACGCAATGGGCAGCAGCATCATCGCAAAGTTGCTCGTCGGAATCGCCAGATAGGGCGCCGCATCCTTCCAGAAAAACGGCCCAAGTGCCCCCACCGAAACCATCAAACTACCAATCCGCTGATACCAGCCCCGCGGCGGCTTACCCACCAGCACACAAAAGCAAAGTCCATTGATAGTCATCAGCATTGTAGTCGCACTTAACGCCATGCCCATAACACCGAAACCGAAGACATACTGAGCGACCACCGGACCAGTCAAAGGTGCCAGGGTATCCGCCAGGTTGAATGCGTCGCGTTTGACCAGCACCGCCGCCATTTTTTTATCTGCATACGGAAGTGCTTCACAGTATTGCTTTTGTTGATCCGAGGGAAGCTCATCCCACTCTTTCTCTGTGAGGCCCATCTCGTGCCGGACACGATTGCCAAGTAAGTCATTGTACGGTCCGACCAGGTTCTCCGCCGGCTCGCCGACTATCTCACCACCGGGCGTGGCCGCCACGAACCCCTCTGCCGCTCTGCCGTGAAACTGACTGCTCGAAGCAATGACCACACATCCGGTCGCAATGATAAAGGGAATGAACAATCCGGTTGACAAATCAAAAATCGCCAGCCCGCGGAAATATTTATCCCAACCCTTACGCAACATCGAATAGGGAAGCAGAAATGTCATATTGATACCGACCGCCGTCGCCGCGGCACTTATCATCACATCACGCTGCTCACCCACAATCATATCGGTCCAGAAAGAACGGAACTGCTCGTTCACCTCGGTTATGTGCGGCATTATTACATCGGTCGGCTTGTGGAACAGGGAAAGATCGGGAACCAGACCGCTCAATATCTCGCCCCAGACAATCTTGCCTTCGAGACTGAGCTTGACAACCACCCCGACGAAGCAAAGCACTATCATACTGACGATGGTCTTAATCATAATCTCAAATATCTTAACGCCCTTACCACCGGCGCCGTAAGTCAAAGTAGCAGCCAGGGCAACTGCCAGAAACACCGCACCAGCAATCATTTTACTCGGTATCTCGTCCATTACCGCCGGGCCGAGCAGTCCGGGCAGAAGGTTCTGCCGCAGCGCCGCGGTACCCAACGCGAACTGAGGAAGCGACCAGACCAGATTCGCCATCATCGAAGCTATCAACCACCCCCATCCGAGCACCGGATTGACATGCTCGTTAATCGCCTGAAATGGACGCTCACCCGCCGAAAGCGTTACGTACGCAATGGCACTGAGCATGATAATACCTAAAATCATCGCCAACGGTTGCAGCCACATAAAACTAAAACCAACCAGCACACCCAAATACAAGCTCGAAGACAGCGATCCGCCCCCCAGGGTAATACCGCTCTGCAACCAGCCCGGCCCCGACAACCTCATGTAAACTTTAAAAAGCGAGCCACGACCTTTCTCCTTGGCTGCCATTATCATTTGACGGTCCTGCTCGATCCGGGGATTCATGTGCATAGCTTGAGGCTCTTGGCCTGCCGAGGGATATTGCCCTGCTTTCTTTGCTGACATATTCGCGGGCTCCTGTTCTTATTTGATTTCCGAGAAAAAGGGCATTCTGCTTTTTAGCCTTTTTCCTGGGGCAAAAAAAGCGGTCAGATGTATTGTTAGATTTTTCCCATTATTACAACGTAATTCTTGCCGTATTTTTTTGCGCATTTCGGGCAGGTCGTGTACCACATATACTGTTTTTCAATGCTTAATTTTTTACTTTTTGCAAGAGCCTCAAAATCTTTGCACCATTTCGGCGTATCTTTATATGGGCCCTCATAAACTTTACTAAAATATTCTCCACTTATTGTAACATTTTCTGCGTCTGGGATTTCTTTATCTACCGCAAGATAAACATCTATATTCCATTTTGAAGTATGATCTGATAAACAGAGCCAGTCAGGTATTGCACCTTTTGCGTTTTTCACTTTTTTATCCAGCCTTTTCATGACCGTACCAAAATTTATCGGCATATAAAAAATGCTGAACACTTTGTCCTTGATAAATTTTTTGTTCGTCCATTCATGAGCAGTTTCGTTCCAGGGTGCAGTTTCAAATTTTGGGCAACATATTTCTTTATTCATTTTTTGTCCTCTGTTAAAAGTCTATACCAATTCTTAAGGAGACCTCTAAAATACTTTTTGGCTACGATCAGGCCCTGGTGGACCATTGACAAACCTTTTTCTAATCTAAGCGGCCTCAACCTGATACAACGGAGGTTGCAAGTCTTCGTAGAATTTCGCTAAGCTGGCGTTTGCGTATGGCATCAACCACAAGAATCCGATGAACAAGGTGAAAACACACAAGAAGGCCAAAAGCGTAAACCACAACTGCATGCAAAACAATCTCCACTTGTGTCCTCTCATCATTTCCTTACTGCGTGTAATAGCTTCCCCTGCCCGGATGCCCGGGTTATCGGCAATGATGAAGAATGTCTGCGAATATGCCAGTGATGCTATGATCCCCGGAATGATGAGTAGCAACATCCAAAGCAAAACATACAGCACCATCAACAGATAAGCTGCCAGCGTTGTTCCATACAGCTTGAATCCGGCAAACATATT
>DAOWAK010000281.1 GCA_030634605.1 Sedimentisphaerales bacterium | reverse complement strand
CTAAGCTCTAAGCTTGTCCTCGACCCGATCGGGGATCCTAAATAAACCCGAATTTTCAAATTTTTAAAATTCAAAACAGATAATCGCGTGGGTAACAAAGTCACCTGCCCTGCCGTGCTTATTAAGAGAATAAAGATATTCAACCACGGATTACACGGATTTATTAAGAACTGGATGCCCGATCGAGTCGGGCATGACAAGTCAGGGCGGTGGTTATTTTAGCCATTCGTACATTTCGTAGTGGTCGCGGTTCATTCCCAATTTTTCATAAACTTCCTGGGCGACAGAGTTGGTTTTGTCAACGTAGAGTCTCAAGCCTTTGAGGTCGGGTTCCTGGGAAACCTGCTGTTTGAGGTGTTGGTAGAGTTGCCGAAAGAGGCCCTGTTTGCGATTGGCAGGCTGAATGTATAGTGAATGAATCCAAAGGACGATTCCGCATCGCCAATCGGACCATTCGGGGATTACCAGCGTCGAACCGAGCAATTCCCCTTTGTCTTCGATTACCCAGTAAGTTCCGCGGGCGGGCTGTGCGAAAACTCCGGCGACACCGCGACGGACGATTTCGATGTCCAGAGTCATCCCTTCGGTTTCCCTGGCCATCAGGATTTGGAATTGGGCAATCTGTTCGGCTTCATCAGGGCGGGCTTCTCGTACGTTCATTTTTTGCTCCTCAGTTATACCCAATGGGTATCATAATTTCTGGCAGGGCCTTTCCTGAAGGGCTTCCAAATTTAGATTCACAAATTGAGTAAAATGGCATTTTTAACCGTTATCGGTACGAAATCGACTGGTTATTATGGTTTTTTTGGGTTATAATATCAATCGATTTCCGACTATCTAACTGATTTATGGCTGTTTTTTTTCAAAGGCGGTCAGGGAAAGGAAATGCCAAAATCCGGCTTTTTGGATTAGAAGCGGTGAACAGGCTGTCCGGATCAGGCGTAATGATAGATAGAGGTCGTCATTTGAGGGCTGATATGCGAAAACCAATCGAGAAGAAACTTCGTCAGGTTCGTATCAATTGCATCGTTAACCTGCTTATTGAACAGGCTGGTCGAGTGATGTTTCTGGTTGGGATTTTCGCATTTTTGGCGGTTCTGGTGGAAAAGTTGCTGGCTTTTGACGTTATTAATCAGCAAACCATTGTGGGGATTACTGTTGTGGCGGGGGCAGTTGTAATTTGGCTTTGGGTAGTGAAATGGCCGAGCAAGATGCAGGCGGCGTTGCTGGTTGATGAGCGGCTAAAACTGCATGAGCGATTCAGCACGACGCTGGCGTTGGCGGAGAGTAAGAATCCTTTTTCGCAAGCGGCCCGGGAGGAAGCATTGCAGATGGCGGGGCAGGTTTCGCTACGGGGGCATTTTCCGGTTAGGCCGTCGCGGAAATGGTATTGGGTGGTTAGTTTCTGGCTGACTGCCATTTTGCTTTTTGCATATCTGCCGCAGAAAGATCTGCTGGGTTTTCTGGACGATAAGCAAAAACAGGAAAAAAGCGTGATGGAAAGCCAGCAAGCTCAGGCGGAGATCAAAACAACCGCCGCGGTGGTTAAGCAAGCGGTTAAGCAGTTGGGGAACCCGGAGCTGACGGATGAGCTGGCGCCGCTGGAGAATTCGCTGCCGGAAGCTGATCCCCAAGCTATGAAACGGCAGGCGATTAAAAAGCTTGGTGACCTTTCTGATAAAATCAAAAATCTCCAGAACACTCAGCAGATGGACTCTCTGAGTTCTTTGCAGCAGATGTTCAAGCAGCTTAAGGGTTCGCCGGATGAGTTTTCTCGGAAGCTGTTGAGTGCTATGGCACAGGGTGATTATTCCAAAGCGGCTCAGATGATTAAAAGTCTTAACGAAAAAATGGCTCAGAACAACCTTCCCCAGGACCAGCAAAAGGAGCTGGCTGAGCAACTCAAACAAATTGCCAAGCAATTGCAGGAGTTGGCTCAGAAGAATCAGGAGTTGGAGAAGGAGTTGGAAAAGGCGGGGCTGGATAAAAAACTGGCTAAGCTCGATCCTGAGCAACTTAAAAAAGCTTTGGAGAAACAGGGGCTAAGTCCGAAGAAGATAGATCAGTTAATGAAAAAAGCGTCGGCCTGTCGGATGGCGGCGAATCGTTGCAGTGAACTAAGTCAGGCGATGGGTGCGTGTGCGGGTGGTGACGGGGGGCTTAGCGGAGACGACATTGAGGCTTTGGCTGGCCAGTTGGAAGAGATGGGTGCGGCTGGGGATCAGATGAAATTATCTCAGGCGACTCTCGATGAAATTGAGCGGGCTATTGCCTGCCTGGGGCAGGGGATGTGTCAGGGGCTAGGTATGCAGGGTGCTTTCCGCGAAGGCCCCTCAGATAAATTCGGCCGGGGTACCGGCGGGCCTGGAAAAGGCTTCGGTGCTCGCGATTCGGACAGCAGCGGTCAAACCGCTACCAAAAGTACTAAAATTGAATCGCCCAGTTCGAAAGGACCGGCTGTGGCGAGTTACTATTTTAAGGATTCTCAGGTTAAGGGACAATCTCGGCGGGAGCTATCCGAAGTGGTGCAAACCGCCCGTAAGAATGCCTCCGAGGCGATAGACGATAACCAGATACCCAGGAAGTACGAAGATTCCGTTAAAAATTACTTCGGTAATCTGGAGCATGAAGTTAATGACGAATGACGAAGCTCGAATGATGAATCAATGACGAAAAACGAATGAAGAATAAGAACAATGAATT
>DAOWAK010000230.1 GCA_030634605.1 Sedimentisphaerales bacterium | reverse complement strand
GCAAATCCTCAAAAGTCATCTCGCCCGGCATTCGCGAACCACAAATCCTGCTGTCCCAGCCAAATTGATTCACCAGAACCGCCTTGATATTTTGACTTCGTGCATTAAAACTTTGTAACGCCGGATAAAAATCAACTTCTCCCCCACACAAATCCGGATAACCCTGCTTGTGTGCAACGGGCCAATCCCAGGCCGTTTCCATCTCGCGAACATCCTCCGGACTGCGTACCGGAGCATCCGTACTCAATAGAAAAAGTATCCCGGTCCGGTTATCTTTTTGAAACTGTCTATCCAAATGTTCCAGCACGCGAAAATCACGCCAGTAACCTTTACTGACTGTTGTACGGGCTACATGAGTAAAAATGTAATCCGGCCGATATCCCAGCAGATTTTGTGCGTATTGCTGCAGCTTGTTCTTGGAAGCCAACTTGCTTTCCAGTGATATTTCCTGAGTCCCGATGCCGTTATAAGCCAGGTCGATAGAGACATGATTGAAATCCAGGCTCAGAAAACGCAACTCATCCTTAACCTGATTGCCTACCGCAACAATGTTATCGCAATAACGAGAGGCGCAGGTCAGAGCATGTCTGAACGAAGAGTCCTGGGGGCCAAAAATATCAGCAAGATAATATTGCCGCTTGTTTGCCCATTTCAACGCGTTGTAAAACATCGTGTCGTGCCCCGGATGATTTTCGATAATCCTGCGAACCGACGGCACTTCATGGGCATAATACATCGTCTTAAATGTGCCCAGCGGATCCAGTATCGCAGCCAGGATCGTAGGCATCCCCATGTATTCATGAGATATCAAAACCGCCGGCTGATTCGGATCAGAAACATTAATCCCGCGCAACAACGCCAACGCCGCCGGTGCAAGCTTGACATACTGATCGTATTCCGGGTCACCTTCAAAGCCCAGACTCTCAATACCAAAATCATCAAACAGCCAAGCCTTCAAGGCATTGACCGGATTGGGATTCACCTCAGCTGTATCTATCAGAATAACCTCAACATCTACAGCATCGCCCCCGCCCGGCTGGAGAAACGTTCGATAGCCATAAACTACCGATACTCCGAATTTTCGCTCGACATCTTCAAACACTAACTTGTAGGGATGATCTGTTATCCCGTCGAGAGACGAATACAGAACCTGTCCGTCCGGACCGAGCCGCTGCTCTGCAACGTGCTGCTCCTTAAACAAAGGCCCCAGCAAAACGGACCGGCAAACTTCGTTCCGATAACTCTCTGTGGTCAACAGACCTTCCAGAACAGCGCCGATTTCCCCGATTTTGTGAGTCGTTTCGTGGGTTATATGTACAATGGTTTTACTATGGTGCAATCTGGCTATCCTCCGTCATCTGCCTTGCCTCGTAAGAAATCCAGCATGGTACTTATTTATTATAACCTCTAAACTTCAAGCGGGCCAAACCATCAGCCAAAAAAATACCAATTTTTTAAAGTTTTTTTGTTTTCTCAATACTGGAAATTGCCTTGCAACGGTTATCAGACCTGATTACCTCTCCATTCGGACATGCCATTGCAAAATCACCAGGGATATGCTAACCTGTTTGTTCAGGAATTGCCTGACAGACGGGGTGATTACTGCAGTGAAGATTATGGTAAAGTGGAATCGCTTACCCCGAAAAAAACCAAACTTACACACATAAAGCAATGAGCAAAAAGACCGATAAAAACCCTAATAGTTCCGATAAATTCAGCCCCACCATCAAAAACAAAAAGGCCCGCTTCAACTTCCATCTTCTGGAAAAGCTGGAGACCGGAATTGCCCTGACCGGGACCGAGGTAAAAAGCCTCCGTCAGGGTCGGGCCAATTTGGAAGAGGCTTACTGTCGCATCAGCGACGGCGAACTTTTTCTCGTTGGCTGCACCATTTCCCTTTACGAACACGGCAACCTGGTCAATCACGAACCCACCCGAACCCGCAAACTTTTGGCCCATCGCCGCGAAATCAAAAAACTGCAAAGTAAAGTCGTCCAGAAAGGCCTCACCCTGGTCCCCCTGCGGATTTATTTCACTCGCGGTTTGGCTAAGGTGGAAATCGCCATCGCTCAGGGCAAAACCCATGGCGACAAGCGTGACAAAATAAAAGACCGCCAAGTCCAGCGCGACATCCGCCAAGCCATGTATCGACGGCGGTAATTACCAGCGAGGAATTAGCTACTTTTTGGCTGTTCGCTGGAGTTGTTCCTGCCAGAATTCCAACTGCTCCTGCAACTGCTTTTTACCCGCCGAACCTTCCACCGCATAGCCAGCCACCACATTTTCAGCCGTCAGATTTTCATACACATCCGACTCAATTTTGTCGCAAGCCTTTTGCAGTTCATCCAACGGTTTCTGAGCCAGCGACTTCCCTTCCGCTTCACATTGCGCCACCAGTTCGCCCACAATCTGATGCGCCTGACGGAATGGCACTCCTTTTCGCACCAGGTATTCCGCCAAAGCAGTAGCATCCAGGAATCCCTCATCCAACCCCGCCTGAATTTTGTCCGGATTGAATCTGGTGTTCGACACAATCGCCGCCGCCATCGCCAGTGAAGCCTCCAGCGTATCCGCCGCGTCGAAAACCTGCTTCTTATCCTCCTGCATATCCCGGTTGTACGCCAGCGGCTGCCCTTTGAGCATCGTCAGCAAAGCTGTCAGGTTCCCGTGCAACTGTCCGCTCTTACCGCGTATTAATTCCAGCATATCAGGATTGCGCTTCTGCGGCATCATGCTGCTGCCGGTGCAATAGGCGTCGCCAACCCGAATAAATCCGAATTCCTGCGTGGAATAAATAATCCAGTCTTCTGCCAGCCGCGACAGATGCACAGCCGTCAATGCTGCGGCAAAGACAAACTCCACACAAAAATCCCGATCGCTTACCCCGTCAATGCTGTTGCGGGTAATTTCAGCAAATCCCAGCAACTCCATCACTCGCCGCCGATTTAACGGCAGACTGCTGCCCGCCAGAGCACCGCTGCCCAGTGGGCAAACATTAACCCGCTTGAGCGCATCGATAAATCTCTGCCGATCCCGCTGCAATTGTTCCGCAAATGCCAACAGATAATGACCCGACAGCACCGGCTGTGCCCGCTGCAAATGCGTATAACCCGGCATCACCACCTGTCCCTGCTTTTGTGCCAACTTTACCAAAGCCTCTTGCAGCTTCATAATCCGCTCGATGATCGTCTCGGTACAATCCCGCAGCCACAGCCGCATGTCCAACGCCACCTGATCGTTGCGGCTGCGACCGGTGTGCAGTTTTCGGGCCGCATCACCAATTTTCCTGGTCAACGCCGCCTCGATCACCATGTGAATATCTTCCTGCGACTTATCAAACTTGAACTTGCCCGCCTCAATCTGCTCCGCTATCTCCGTCAGCCCCTGCTTGATCTGCCGAAACTCATCCTTATTGATAAGCCCCTGCTCACTGAGCATCTGAGCATGT
>DAOWAK010000009.1 GCA_030634605.1 Sedimentisphaerales bacterium | reverse complement strand
TGTGGGATATCAGGGATTATGTGGACCGCAACCTTGATGAACACGGTGACGGGCGACGCACATTGCGGCGTCAGCAGTTGCGGTTGTGGGGGCAGTTGAACCTTGATAATGTGCACCGGATTTACAGCCGTGGTCGATTGGATTACCTGGACTGGAACAATGGCAGCAGTTTCGGCGGTGATGACAGCGATTTGTATGGTCCCAAGCTGGATCGGCTTTGGTATGATTTCAACTTGCGGCGGGCTTTACTGGCGCAAGGGCAAGAGCCGGGTGAATATGATTTTTCCATGCGGTTGGGGCGACAGTATGTGGAATGGGGGACGGGGCTGGCGTTATCAACGCCATTGGATGCGGTGGTGGTGGAAGGTAGTTGGCGTAACTGCTCAGCAACAGGGTTGCTGGGTATGTCAGTGGCTCATGCTTACAATATCGACAGTTCTTTCCCGGACAACAGCATGGAAAGCCGCCGGTACTGGGGTGTGCTGTTGAAATATGAGGGCTGCCGGGATCACGAGCCGTTCGCCTATTTTTTCGCGCAGGATGATCAGGACGCCGGCTCGGTAAGGAACGGCCAATCGTTCGGTTATGATTCCAATTATACCGGGCTGGGCTCGCGGGGTCGTTTTTTCCATAGAGACCTGCAGTATAGTTGTGAATTTGTGGTGGAAACCGGCCAAAACTATGCCCGCGGCGGCACGGACCGCAGGCAGAATATCTCGGCCTGGGCGTTTGATACCGAGTTGCGTTATCTGTTTCAGGATGGAAGAGATTCGCAGGTACTGATTGAGTATCTGTTGTGTTCGGGCGATCCGGATCGCGGAGACAGTCCTTCTAATACAGTTGGCGGCAACAGATGGCACACGAATGATTCCAGTTTTGTCGGGTGGGGCTATCGCAATACGGGTCTGGCGTTGGCACCGCGGCTGAGCAATCTGGGGATGGTGCGGTTAGGATTTTCTACCTTTCCAGCCAAACACATCAAGCTTTTCGAGAAGCTTTTAGCGGGAACCGACCTTTTTGTTTATCACAAGCAAAGAGGCGATGCGGTTATTTCGGATGATCTGAGCACCCAGGACGACAAGTTTGTTGGTGCGGAAATTGACTTTTATATGAACTGGCGGCTGGCAAGTGATGTCGCCTGGACGGTGCGTTATGGAGTGTTTTTCCCCGGCAGTGCCTTTGACCAGGACAACAGCCGAACCGACAGACAGCATTTCTTTACTGGTTTAACGATGAACTTCTAAGTAGTGTTATGAGGACAGCAATATGAAAACTTTCTTTTATCTATTTTTGTTTGGAGTGCTGGTGATTTTTGCGGCTGGTTGCAACCAATCCGCTCAAATGAACCGGGGCGGTGACATGTCAAAAGGGAATTTAGCAGATTCTTCGGAGGCCGCTGCACTGAATAGCAATGAGAATGAAGATGCTGAAGCAACCGACGACGGCAGTGCCGAGTTGGCGTTTAAGCTGGCGTTTAAGAAATGGGGTACCAATGCCGAGGCGTGTTCGATGATGCTTTACCTGGTTGAGTGTGAAGACCGGGGCAAGACATTTGAACAAAAGCAGCAATTGCTTCAGAGCAAGGGGATTCTTCCGGACGATTTGGATTTGTCCGCAACCGAGCCGGTGAGAAAGGGAACCTTAGCGTTGATGCTGTGTCGTGCGTTGGATATCAAGGGCGGGCTGTTTATGCGTTTGGTGGGCGGAACCCGTTATGCTTATCGTGAAGCGGTTTATCTGGAACTTATGCAGGGCGGTTCAGAGCGTGAGTATCTGACCGGGCCCGAAGTGGTGGATATCATGGGACGAGTGGCACGGATGAAGCAGACTCAGGCACAGTAGGTTGCTGAAAAGGTAATTGAAAAATAATTGAAGAAATTGCTGAAAAAATAACTACAAAAAAGGTGAATAGCATGAAAACGGCCAAAACGACAAAAACACACCTGGTCAAGTTGACTTGTTCAATAATTTTGCTGGGGTGCCTCTGGGGTGCGCTTCCTGCGTGGGGTCAGGCTGGTGCGGTTGGTGCGCCGGGTGACTCGATTAAAAACGAGCCAAACGATTTAACTGAGCAGCTCAATGCAGTAATTACCGAAGTGATCGGTAAAAGTGTGCAGTGCAGTCTGGACGGCGGTAAAAGCTGGCGTTCGGCCAAAGGTAAGATGGAATTGCCGAAAAGTGCCATGATACGTACCGGTTTTGCGAGCAGTTGCGAAGTGAGTTTTCAGGGCAACACGGTTGTGCAGGTGGAGCCGTTGTCCTCGATGCGGATTGCTGACTATCTGGGCAATAAGTCGAAGACGCGAGAAAAAGTTGATGTCAATCTGCATTATGGTGCGGTGCGTTGTGGTGTGGAAAAGGGCCGCATCCGCAGCAATACGCAGATAATCACACCGGTATCGACGCTGGGTATACGCGGCACCCAGACACGAGTAGTACACCTTCGCGGTGCCGGGCAGTCAATGCTGGCGGTTACGAAAGACGGACCGGCAGATGCGATGAGCTGGAAAGGCAGATACGAATTACGCGAGGGGATGAAGACTGACAATCAACTTAGCCGCCATTTGAAAACGGCAATTTTCGACCGGACGGTCTTTGTGAGCGGCAATCCTGCTTTGGGTGATGTTACGGATGTGGAAGCGGAAGTGATGTCTCAGGTGAGCAGCGTTGTCGATCTGGTGGATGACCGGGCCGATTGGCGGGGTGATTCTGGCCAAAGTTCGAGTGATGATAACAGTGATTGCACTGATGGGGAGTGTGATCCCGGTCCTCAGCATTAGACGGCCTCTGCGCAAGACCCCGGGCCCTGCGCAGGTACAAACGTAACTCTTTTTCCCTTATGGCTTTAGATCGCGCAGCGGTGCATTTCGATTTGTTTTGCAAAAATAATCAAATTGTTGTAGAATATTTGTTTCGTTCCGGCGAAATGGGTAATTGGCTGATTCAATTGCTGATTGCTGTAGGTGTTGTTGTATCCCCGATCTAGTCGGGGACAAGTTTTGTCGGAGTTTCTGGTGTTTTTTCAAAACTTTTCCCGTCTGATGGCCGGGATTACACAGTTGAATGGATTCAATTGCCACTATCGTTATGGAGAATGTCTGTTTGTGGTGTTTTAACATTCGAAGGTGAAATGTGGGAAAGTTGGTCGAGCCGATTAGTCTTTTTTCTGTTTTTCGAATTCAACCCAAGTGGTGGTTTTTGATATTGTCCTGGACAATAGCGGTGGGGCTGTGTCTGTTTAATTTAGCGGCCGATAACAATTCCTTTCGGGTGGATTCGGCGGGCGAATTTGTTCAGAATAGCTTGGGCAGGAACGAAGTCGAAGATTTTCGCTTCGTGCATTACGATCCTGACGAGCAGGAAAGTAACTTTTCGATATCCTTCAAGCGGCTGCGGTCGCAGAACGCTCCGTTGGGGACATTTCGAACTGCCTTGTTCAAGGTGATTACAATAGAAGACCTGCGGCTTTGCTATCACCAGAACACCATCTCGGCTGATTTGTCCAGTGAGACAGCGGCGATATCCGGGCTGGGGGATCCGTTTTTTGGGGGAATTGATTTTGCGGGCGGCGGCTATGGTGAGCAAGGCAATTATCTCCAGGAGCAATTGGTCGGCCAGATAAGCCAAGCCCGGTTGGGCGGGGATAATTATGTTGAGTTAATTCTGCCGGATATGAGCAATGCGGTTGAAACCAACATCAAGCGGTTTAAGTACGAACTTTTCCGCAGGGGAGAGCCGGTGCTGGCGGTGCAAAGCATAAGAGCTTTGGTTTCACACCGCAATCCGCAAATAATGACCCTGCGCGGCCATGTCATTGTTTCTGTGGGGCAGAACACGCTCGAGAGTAACCGGATTAAATGGGACATGGCCGAACAGAAATTTATCGCGGCAGAAAGTTATCTGCTTACCCAAAACGGGATAAAAACGGCTGGTCGGGGTACTTGTTTTGATGTAGCCCTGAATCCGGTTAAGCAAAAGGATGATCTGCCGGAAGATAACCGCCCAGTAAAATATTTAACCAGAAAATAAATGATAATTACTCAGGAATATAAACTGATAACAATCGAATTAATCGGAAGGCTTATTGGCAATGAATACCAGGATGAACATTAAGATGTGCACTAAATTAACGGTTCTGATCACGCTGATTTTGTGCGTGGCGGCTTCGACCGGGCTGGCCTACGATACGGTTTTGCTGCGGACCGGAGGTCTGCTTAACGGCCAGGTTGTTGATGACACCAATTACACCGTTGAGGTAGAGCCGGGCCAAGCCATTGCCGGTACGATTAATATCCGTGCGCTCAATGATCACGCCAATGCCGGTGCTATTGTGCCGGTAGCGGCAACAGTTACTTGGGGCAACCGGGCGACACAGCCTTGGCGGGTTAGCAGTCATATTAGTCAGGGTTGGCATAATTTAACGGCTAACGTTAACAAAACCGCGCCTACTGCACCAGGGACGTATTATATTGTTTTTGGCAACCAGGGTGAATTTAACGAAGATCAGATAATGTCAGCCACCAACTGGGCTTTTGGTACGGTGGTCTGGCATGACGGCAATGATCTGGGTTGGGACTGGAGCGCCGCTCAATTTCAGCAGGCTCACGATACCGGTACCGTAACCCAGCTTCAACTGGGCGGGGGCGGGATCTATGGCAGCGGCAATTTCGGTGCCAACTGGGTGGCGGTGGAAGTGGTGGATCCGGCGCCGGTGTTTTTTGCCGATGCAAATCTTAAGGCAGCGGTCGAAACGGAACTGGGCGTTACCGATCCGAATGCCGCCCAAATGAAAGAACTGACTTTCCTGGATGCCAGTGGTCTGGCAATAACAGACCTTGTTGGGCTAGAATCCGCCGCTAATATTACAAGTCTGGTTTTGTTTGACAACCAGATAAGCGATTTAGCACCACTAACGGTACTTTCGGATTTGACGGAGTTATGGCTTTCTGAGAACCAGATAAATGATATATCGCCTCTGGCGGGGCTGCTTAATCTGACACATCTCAATCTGGGAGTCAATCTGATCAGTGACATATCGCCCTTGGCAGGGTTGCTGAATTTGACCAATTTGTATCTATGGAACAATCAGATCAGTGATATATCGTATCTGGCGGGTATGACAAATCTGACACGTTTAGGGCTAAGTACTAATCAGATTAGCGACATATCGGTTTTAGCAGGGCTGACGAATCTGGAAACACTGTTAATCAGCGACAATCTCATCAGTAACATATCGCCATTGGCGGATATGATTAATCTGACAGAGCTGAGCTTGCAGATTAATGATTTGGATATTGCCGCGTACAGCATCTTTCTGCCGCGGATCGAGGCCAACAATCCCGGCATTAGCCTTTGGTACGATCTGCCGAACGACTGGAACGCGGCTGATTATGTTGCTGCGGGGCGGGTGTTCTTGTTCGACAGGACCCTGACGGGTATCCGTAATGCTTACCTGATATTCGATTATGGAATAAACAGTGTCGGTACGGGTGATCGCGACCTGGTTTTTCTGCACGCTTTGACGCGGGCTATGATGCTGGTCGTCGAAGACGGCCAGACGGAAATGACCAGTCTGTTCGAATTGGCGGCGGAGTTTGGTATGGATGTTGTGGGAGATTCACTGGAGAATCGGGGCCTGGACGCCGAGCTTGTTCTCAATGCCAACGGCCATTACGAAATGCCCGCCAATGCTCCGGATGAAGATGAGATTCGCGATTTGCTGGACAATTCCACCATCCCGGAAATCGAAGCGATCCTGGCGGAGCTGGACCTGATCGGCGACTCCTCCGGCGATCGATTTCGGATTTTCTTTACGCCCCAGGAAACGTCACTGGAAGAACCGCTGGAGGTTGATTTCGGCGACGTACTGATTCTCAAAGCATTTCTGAAAATGGTAAAAAGTCAAATGCGGCAGAGCGACGCTTATGATTTGGAAATTGACGATCCCAACCGGATTATTGCCGAGATTTACGGCGACAGTTTCAATGCTAACGATGATCTGCTGATTCCTTACCCGGACCTGCTCAAGGTTCAGCCCACGGCTGGGCAGCCGGGCGACGGTGCAGCGGCGCTGGCGCAAGCCCGCCAGGACCTGCTCGACGGTATCGATCGGTTTTTCGAAGCGGTCGATTACATGCGAAACGAAGAAGACGACCAGCTGGATGATCTGATTTATATTGATCCTCGTGCCCAGGATGGTCTCGAACGGGCTCAGGAAAAACTCGCTGATTTGCAGGACAGCCTGCTGAACGATCATGCGATTACGCACACCACGGAAACCACCCGAAATTATCTTTTGCATTCAGGCAGCCAAGCCAACCAGGTAATCCTGTCACTGGCTTTTGATGCTCTTGACATTCCGGATTCTGATAAAGGAGGACTGGCCGTCATTGGCAGTCCGGGGTATTGGATAATCGAAGAGGCTGAAATTGACGAATGGGACCTGTTTGTTATGTTCCACGGCGAAGAAGAAGGTTCATCTGATGGGGGCACCCTGACGGGCACTATCAATAAGGAATTAAATGAAATCACCGAGGCCACCTTCGAATACTGGGGCAGCCAATCCGGCACGATATACGACTTGAGCGGGCTGTTAATCACTACGGAAAAAATTGAGAAACAACTGGACCTGAATCCGATATACGGCTCGTCGCCGCGTTATCCCGACCCGGTTAATCCGCGTGATTTGCTGCCGGAATTTGACCCGTGGAACGGTCCGCAGCCGGGCACCGTGGGACAGGGTCTTATGAATTCCGGTCAGACATCTGAGGAGGCGGCTCAGTTGGGTGGCATTTTGCCCAGTGTTGCCGATCAGGAAGAATGGATTCGAGAAACCAACATGCAGCCGGGCGGCAGAATCAGTCTTTACCAACTCAATGAGACGGAGCAGATACAACTCGATGGCCAAATAAATGAGTGGAATCCAGCACAACTTATTCTTACCGATATCGCCGGGGATACGGAAGAGCCTAATTGGGTATCCGGACTGGATATTGAGGAGCTTTACCTGGCATTGTCAGAAGATGGAGTAATGCTTTACGGGGCGATTACTACTTATGACATTATTGATCCCGGCTCAGCTAATTATAAACCAAGGTATAGAATTTACCTAAGCTACGTCCCTGATAATAAAGAATCGCTAAACAACCATTCGTTCGTTATTGACGCCGATAAGACTACGGGTAAGATTTATCGTTATGAATATCCTTACGGGTACTGGGAGTGGGTTCAGATCGGCAGTTTCGATGTTCGTGTCGGTCAGCGGTCTTTGGAATTTGCTATTCCCGTCGGTGATCCGGAAATTCCCCTGCCGGGACGTTTCATCTATCTCGAGAGTGACGCCTATAACAACTACAATACCGAAGAAACCGGCGAAGATAATGACACTCACCTGCAGATTGCCTCTTTCGGTTCTGAAAATCAACTGTTCAGCATAAGCGGCAACGTGATTTACACCGATTACCAGGATGGCCCCATTGTGGTTCAGGCTTATACCAACCAGCAGGACCCCGATAACGATAACGACCTGGTCGCCAGCACCGTTCTGCACAACGGACCGGGCCCCTTCACTCTGGAAGGTATCGGCCAGGGTTGGGTCGGTTATGTCCGGGCCTTTGCCCCGGTAACCGGCGCTAATTACTTTGAATGGCATCACGATAATAAAATAATTTCCAATACCGAAATAGCAGAGGTGGTTGACGGCGATCTGCCGCTTGGCGAAGACCTGATAATCAATCCCTGGCACGATTTCTGCGAACACGCGGTGCCTTTGCAGATCGGTGTACCTTTTAGCAGTTCGTCCGAAAACGCTACCGGCGAAGACCTGACCGGTTATCTTGGTGCATACGACGACAAGGATGTCTGGCACAGCTTTACACCGGATATTGACGGTGTTTATCGGATCAGCCGTGTTGCCGGATATAACGCTACGCTGGCAGTTTTCGATAGTTGCGGCGGTGATATGCTGGCCTTTGGATTAGCATATGACGGCGATTTGCATTTCAATGCTCTCGGCGGTAAAACTTATCTGATACGGGTAGCCGGCGAATGGTGGGCAGCAGGACCTTATGAAATCACGGTGAACTACTTTGATTTGCCGCTGGAGAATGATTTCTGCGATCAGGCACTGCCGTTGATTCCCGATTCCAACAGTCCGGTCTTCACGTTCAGTGGCGATACGCTGGGAGCGACTGGTACAGATTTAACGCCGCAGGGTGCATACGATTATTTCGATGTCTGGCACAGCTTTACGGTATCGCAGGACGGGGTGTACTCGCTTATCGGAGACGTTAGCGCTTACACTACTATTGCGGTTTTCGATGCCTGCGGTGGTAATATGCTTGCTTTCCAGGAAATCTCCTCAGCTATTGACCTTCGTATTCATTGTCTGGCAGGTAAAAAGTATTTAATTCGTATTGCGGGTGAGAGGAATCGTCAAACAGTTTATGACGTTGTCCTTGCATATGCCTGGGAGCCGCCGGTTAATGACCTGTGTGCCGATGCGACGGAAATATTTTTAGATGACGATCCCGTGCATGGTAATACGATACTGGCGACCGGTCAGGATTTGTCCTCCTGCGTCTACAACGATTACCGTGATGTGTGGTATCAATTTACAGCACCGTTTGATTCGCTGTATCAAATTGACGTATCACTTATCACAGCACAAGCTGTTACCATTTCCATGTTTGAGAAGTGTGGTGGCGAAGAAATTTTGTGCCGCGGCGATAATTATGCTTATTTCAACGGTAAGTCCGGTGAAAATTATCTTATCCGTGTTGCAACTACTCCCGTTCAAAACGGCGAATTTGACATTACGATCAGTCAATCCTCCAATCCCGCTGTGGCCAATGATATCTGGCAAAATGCCCTGCCGATTTATGAGGGTGACTACATTCAGAGTACCACCGCTGGAGCGACCGGAGAGGATATTACCGATTGTGGCAGCCAGGATCATCTGGACGTCTGGTATATTTTTGCGCCCACACAAAATGGCGAGTTTACCATCGACTTTACCAGCAGTACGGAATTCTCTACAGTCGCGGTATTCAAATACGACTGGCCATTATGGATGGTTGGTTTAGGTGAAATTGAATGCCTGGATGAAAACCGGGACAACACGATGAATTTCGAAGGCCGAACCGATCGGCTTTATCTGATTCGCGTTGCCGGGCAAGAACACCAATCTGTCAATTTCTCCCTGTCATTAACCGGTCCTGAAGTAGGTTGGTGTGAATTGACTACTGAAGTAATCGGAGACGGAATCGTAGAACCCAGCAGCGGCAGGTACGAAGAGGATACCGACGTGTTACTTGAAGCCATTCCTGCCCCGAACTGGTATTTTATCGAGTGGCAGGGTGACGCCTCCGGTTCTAATCCGAATATTCAAATTGTGATGGATAGTGACAAGGAAGTAACCGCGGTTTTTGAAGAGGGTCCGAGATATTATAACCTGTCGATTGACGTTATTGGCCAGGGTGACGTTGAACTGGACCCGCCTGGCGGTGTTTATGAGAACGTTATACCGGTGAACCTGACAGCTATCTCCGCTCCGGGCTGGCACTTTGTCGAATGGCAGGGCGATGCCATGGGTACCGATCCTTTCACTGAAATTGTGATGGATAGCGACAAACAAGTAACCGCGGTCTTTGAAGAAGAGCCGGGATACCCGACGTTTTATGATCTGACGGTTGATGTCGTCGGTCAGGGCAGCGTCTAACTGGACCCGCCCGGCGGTGTTTACGAGGACGGTATGCCGGTAAACCTGACAGCCATCCCGGCTCAGGGTTGGCATTTTGTCCAGTGGCAGGGCGACGCCTCCGGTACGGATCCGAATATTCAAATTGTGATGGATAGCAACAAGGATGTAACCGCGGTCTTTGAACAGGATCAGGTATATCCGACGTTTTATGACCTGTCGGTCAGCGTCATCGGTCAGGGCAGCGTCGACCTGAATCCGCCCGGCGGCGTTTACGATAGCGGCTTACCGGTAACTCTCACAGCAACACCTGCCCAGGGTTGGCATTTTGTCCAGTGGCAAGGGGCCGCCTCCGGTGTCAGTGTCGTCACTCAAGTAGTGATGGACAACAACAAATCCGCAACTGCTGTTTTTGAGCTGGATCAGGTAACACAATACGAACTGACGGTTAACGTCACCGGTCAGGGTAACGTTGAGCTGAATCCGCCCGGCGGAATTTACGACGTCGATCAGCAGGTTTCCCTGTCAGCTGTACCTGCGACAGGTTGGTATTTTGTCCGGTGGCAAGGCCACGCCGGCGGCGATAATCCCATCACCCAGGTTACGATGGACAGTAACAAATCGGTCGCCGCCATCTTCGCTGAGATTCCGCAATACGAACTGACGGTTAACATCACCGGCCAGGGTAATGTCGATCTGAATCCGCCCGGCGGAATTTACCAAAGCGGCCAGGTAGTTACCATCACCGCGACATCAGCTGTAAATTGGCACTTTGTCCAGTGGCTCGGCAACGCTGCCGGCGTTAATCCCGTCACACAAGTCGTAATGGATGCCGACAAAAACGTAAACACCGAATTTGAAATCGACACCGGTTCCGTGCAGGCCAACATCATCCCATCTCCTGCCATCGCAGCTGGCGCCCAATGGTTCATGAATGGCCAAAGCGGCAATCTTCACAACAGTGGCGAGGTTCTCGCTTCGGTACCGGTCGGCATGCACACGATTGAACTGACCGACTGCTCCGGCTGGGTCGCCCCGGCAAACATCAACGTTCAGGTTTTTGCCGATCAGACCACTACCGCTTCGGCAACATACGTACAAACCCTGCCCGATGAACTGCCAGCCGGTTCGCTGCAGGTTTTACTGAGCAGTCCCGACGGACCGTTAGACCCTGCTGCCAGATGGCGGATTCTGCCGGACCAGACCTGGTACAGCAGCGGACAAACCGTGGAAAATCTTGCTCCCGGTCAGCATACGGTAACCTTTAACGAGGTTCTCGGCCGGATAGCACCGGTTGCCCGGTCCGCCCGGATAGATATCGGAGCAACCACAAATGTAATCGGCGTTTACACTTCTCCGGTGTCGGAGCTTCCACAACAAGGTTCTCTAACCGTAACGATTGAACCGGCAGCTGCGGCGGAATTGGCCTATTGGCGTATCGATAACGGCACCTGGCGGCCGAGCGGCTTTACCGAAGACCTGCTCCCCGTTGGTATTCACGTTGTCGCTTTCAAACCTATTGCGACAGACGAGTGGATAACCCCTTCACCAGCAACGGTGAACATTGAGGCCGGCTTAAATAAAAACCTGTCTGTCGAATACCTTTACATCCCCGGCAATTCCGCCGGAACCCAGGACATGCTTTTTGTCTCGCCGAACGGTTCCGATCAAAGCGGTAACGGCACCTCTGCCCATCCATTCTGCACCATTCAAAAAGCGATTAATACCACTCACAATCCCGGCACGGTAATGGTCCTGCCCGGCATCTACACCGGCCCCGGCAACCGGGACCTGGATTTTATGGGCAAAAACATTACCGTTCGCTCCAGCAGCGGTCCTGAACACTGCATCATCGACTGTGGCGGCACCGAACAGGACCATCACCGGGGCTTTTATATTCACAATGGTGAAATCGCCCAGGCTATTATCGAAGGATTCACCATAACCGGTGGTTACGCCAATACCGGTGCCGGTATCTTGTGCGCCGGCAACAGCGCTCCTACTATTCGCAATTGCATCATAACCGGAAATACCTCGCAATACTCCGGAGCGGGCATCCGTTGTAATTTCAGCAGTCCCGACGTTTCCTATTGCACCATTACCAAAAACACCGCCCTGATGACCGGCGGCGGAATATTCTGTTACAATGGCAGCCAGCCGAAGTTCGCCAACTGTTCCATCACCGACAATTCAGCCAACGGCTGCGGGGGCGGCGTCTATGCTTACACTGACAGCATTGTCGAAATGACTAATTGCGTGATAGCCAACAATAACTCCAACTCCTGCGGTGGTGGGGTTTATTGTGCCGAACAGAGCCAAATGACGCTTACCAATTGCACTATCGTTTCCAATGCCGCCAATATCGGTGGGGCTATTCGTTGTTACGATGCTGATGTTAAAGTTACCAGTTGCATTATCTGGCAAAACATCAGCCGCGAGTCCTCATCTCCGGTGGATAACTTTGGCTCCGAACCGCTCTTTAGATGTTGTGACATTGAAAGCTGCCAGGGGAGCGGGCCGTTATGGAACAGCGTTATCGGCACAGACGGCGGGGGCAACCTTGACATGTTACCGCAATTTGTCGAACTCATCGAAGATGCCAATGACTACCATTTATTGGACAACTCGCCCTGCATCGACGGCGGCGACCCCAATGTTCCGTGTACAGAACCGCAACCTAACGGCTCTCTTGTCAACATGGGCGCCTACGGCAACACCCCCCAGGCGGCTCTTACAGTTGATTCCGACTCCGATGGACTGCTCAACCCCTTTGAAGCACGCTGGGGCCTGAATTGCTACAGCGTCGATTCCGATGGCGACGGTCTGACCGATTATCAGGAAGTTACCCTTACCGGTCCCGTAAACCTTTATGATCCTTACAATGCCAACACCGGCAACGGCACTTCCTTAAACGCCACAGAAAATGATACCGATCGTGACGGATTGTCAGATTATCAGGAAGTTTCCTATGATTCAGACTCCCAAACCTATCAACCCTACAATCCTCAACTGCAAACCGGTACCGACCTTAATGCCCTGGCGTTCGACAGCGATGGCGACCTTATCCCGGACGGCTGGGAACTGCGCTATCCGCCGGCTCTTAATCCTCTCGATCCGACTGACGCTCTGTTGGATTACGATCTTGACACCTTCGATAATCTCACCGAATACAACAACCAGTCGAATCCGATGGACCCCACCAGTGTTCCGCCGGCCTTTGCCTATGAATTTGAAATTATTCGCTTACGTAACGGCAATGGCGACCCACTGGCCAACGGCTGGTTAAAATTCACCGTCACTGCTCCTGCCGGAAAATCCATAACCGCAGTAGAATTCGTCTGGCCTGACCAGGACAATATCATGCTGCCCACTCGTTCGCCGGCTGTCTATAATCAGGCTGATTTCTTCGAATCCGAAGAAGTGCTCCTGGCTGACATTGAGGCTCAGTTTCCCGCCGGTATGTACAGCATCAACATCACTTATTCCGATGCCACTCAAAGCACGGTTGTTTTCGAACACTGGTACAGTCCATATCCCGAATTTCCCGACCCGACCTACCCCACCGACGATCAGACGGATGTCGCTCTCGAACCCGTTATCACCTGGCAGGATACACCGGTAACCCGCTTGAAAGTTATTGAGACGGTCAATCCTTCGATCAGCCAAACATTCCAACCCGACGTTGGAACCTTCGCTTACCAGTTGCCCGATGGTGCTTTGCATACTGACGGCAGCTATCTGTTCGAATTTTATAACAGTGGTTTCCTGGCTCCCCATCTTACCAGCGTCACCCTGATTAATTGCCAAACCGTCGAACCGGCACAAATTATCTACGTCGATCAAAATGC
>DAOWAK010000256.1 GCA_030634605.1 Sedimentisphaerales bacterium | reverse complement strand
GTTATGGGTTAATCTGGCAAAAACATTTTCCGGAATGCACAGTTATGCTTCCTGATGGAAGTTTTACAATAATCAGCATGGAGCCTGCATCCAATTTCTGGTCCGATCTTTATGCAATTAAAAGCGACATATTGCAGTTATGTTTTGAATCCGCTTTAATGAAACGGTAAACTGGCCGGAGAATATGGCGTTAAGAGAAAGGTTGAGTTGAAAGGTGAGTAAAAGTTTTGAAAAGTTAGGGATTTTTGATGCTTAGGCCAGACGAGAATCCGCCGATTTTGTATCCTGAGCAATCGCAGCTGGCAGAGATCAACGGCTGCTGGTGGGTGGCGCATACCAAGGCACGCAATGAAAAGGCGTTGGCGTGGGAGTTGATGCAATGGGAGATTGCTTATTTTTTGCCGATGCGGGAGAAGGTTCAGGTACGCAAGGGCAGACGCTATCGACCGGTTATGCCGTTGTTCGGTGGTTATGTGTTTTTCTGCGGGGACGATGAAGCTCGTTATAAAGCACTAACGACGAACCGGATTGCAAACGTGATTGAGGTGAAGGATCAGGCACTGCTGGTGTATGAGTTGGAGCAGATTAACCAGGTGCTGCAAAGCAAGATCAAGCTGGACCTACACCCATTTTTAAAAAAGGGCGATCGGTGCCGGGTAACGGCGGGGCCGCTGGCGGGTATGGAAGGGATAATGGTCCGCAAGAGAAACAACGCCAGGCTGGTGCTGAATGTGGCGATTCTGGGCCAGGCCGCAGCGACGGAAATTGACGCGGATTTGCTGGAACCATTATAGGGACCGATCGGAATCGTCATCGTCGTCGGTGGGGGAGTAGTCTTCCGCTTCGTCTTCGATTTCACCGGCAGTAATAGCGGTGCTTTCCAGAATAGTGTTGATGCGTTTTTTGACCCAGGGCAGCATCGGCACATGTTGAATCCGACGAAGTTCCCGTCGGCCGGTGGAGTCAAAGATTACCAAATCACCCGCCATACACAACAGCAGTTCGAAAAAGTCGGGGTAACTGGTTCTTACTCGTTTAGCTCCGCGGGCCAGGGAGTCGTCCATTCTGCCGAACTGATAGTGTTCGAATTCGTTATGAGTGATGCGCCATCTGGAGTTCAGCCGGGTCCACAGCCACATTACGCCAAACAAAAACAGCAGAACAATGCTGACCATCAGGCCGAGGGTGCGTGAATATTGCGGATCAAGGTCGGCAAAGAAATGGTAGATGTCGGAGAAAATGGTAACGCTTTTGACATCTTTGAGCCACATTATCAGAAAACAGGCCCCGAAAATCAGCACCATCCAGAAGATGGTGTAGTTGCGATTCAGATCGAACCCGACGGTAACCAGCACGACGATCATGGTTACCGCCCAGATCCATGCCAGTTTTTCGGGCCCGACCCATTCCCATTTATCCAGGGCGAACAGCAAAAATCCCATAACCATCAAAGGCCAACTGAAAACGAACTTGGGGTAAGTATAAAAAGTTACTTCATCACGTTTTTTTCTGGTTTTTCGCCGGGGGCGTGGCTCGGTCATGATTAAGGTCTCCTTCTTTAGCTGGTATTGGCCAATCATGTTTCGGCGCCTTAGGTGGCTTTAGGTGGCTTAGCACCTCAACGATTGTCCAGCACCTCGCGAAAAGCTCTGATATGCGCCGGGGTTGTTCCGCAGCAGCCGCCGATGATGTTGGCTCCGTTGGCGATGAGCTGTTCAACTTTGGCTGCCATGTCCTGGGCGGTGGCTTTGAAAACGGTTTTGCCGTCCACGATTTCCGGGATACCGGCGTTGGGCTGAACCATGATGAATTTGTCCGTATGCTGGGCCATTTCTTTGCAGATTTCCACCAGCTGCTCAATGCCGCCGCCGCAGTTGCTGCCGATGACGTCAACGCCTGCCGATGTCAGTTGCTCAGCTACCTGGGCGCAGGTCATGCCCATTAGAGTGCGGTATTCACCTTTTGTGGTTTTGTCGAAAGTGAAGGTGGCAATCACCGGCAAATCGGTGTTTTCCCTGGCGGCTTTGATGACTTCCATAGCCTCCTCCATAGCCATCATGGTTTCAATGCAGATAGCGTCCACGCCGCCCTCGGCCAGGGCAACAACCTGTTCCTTGAACGCCGCGTAAATTTCGTTTGGTTCAGCCGGCCCCAGGGGCTTTAGTAGTTCTCCGGTAGGTCCAACCGAGCCGGCAACAAAGCAATCCGCTCCGGCTGCTTTGCGAGCTATCTGGGCTGCGGTCCGGTTGATCTCGGCTGCCTGCTCAGCCAAGCCGTAATGGCCCAGTTTGTACCGGGTGCCCCCAAAACTGTTGGTTTCGACTATATCACTGCCTGCCTCAACATAACCGGCAATAATCTGCTCCACCTGGTCAGCTTTTTCCATATTCCAGCTTTCCGGACATGTGCCGGGCTCCAGACCCCGGTTTTGCAGTGAAGTGCCCATCGCTCCGTCGCCCAGCAAAATCTGGCCCGATTCCAGTTTTTTTAACAGATTACTCATGTCATTTCCTTTCCTGACATATAACAGGGCTGTTCTATGGATACCGCTGCAACAAAACCGCCTGTGTTGAATTAACTTTATTTATTCTAAGAACTTATCAACGATATTGCCCCATCAGAATAGCCCAAAACAACTGAATTAGCAAATTTTTTCTATCATAAACTGGGGTATTAAGCTACACTCCTCGGCTTCTGTGTTTTTTTACCTCGATTTGTAAAAGCCATCCCGCTGGCATCGAGTGGTTTCGATGGAATTCACCGGAAATCCAGTGCAATAAACCTACTTTAGAAGGAATAGACAGAAAGATTACTATATGGCAAATATTCAGCCTTTCAAAGCCTACCGACCCCGTCCCGACCTGGCAACGCAGATTGCCAGTCCGCCATACGACGTGCTAAATTCCGATGAGGCCCGCAAATTGGCAGCCGGTAATCCGATTTCCTTTTTGCACGTCGTCAAGGCTGAAATCGATCTGGACCCGTCAGTCGATGCCTATTCTGAGCAGGTTTATGATAAATCAGCTCAGAATCTGAAAAAACTGATGGAAAACGGCCAACTTATTCAGGATTACGAGCCAT
>DAOWAK010000013.1 GCA_030634605.1 Sedimentisphaerales bacterium | reverse complement strand
TCGCCAACTTCCGGGTCGTGAGCCAAAACAGCGGCGTATCGGCTCCGTACACGACCGTGGGGTGGTTCGGAAGAATCATAGATGTCCTCTGGCCCTGGTAATGGCGTCGAAGCGAGCGTGCGGTCCGTTTCTTTGGAAAGGCGTGATAATGAGGTTAGCTCTGAAATTTGAATTTCCGCCGCGACATTGCGTCCGGAGCATAATCGCGGGTTTGGCGATTCTGCTGGGGTCGATATTGATTGTTACCGGGCCGACGGTGATTGTTCCGCTGTTGCGACACGTGCGGCCGATTGGGACGATAAGTTCGATTATCAAGTGGGAGGGGATCGTTATCGATCCGGTGGGGGCGATTCTGGCGGTGCTGGTTTTTCAGGTGATTACGGGAGATTCCGAAGGGGGCTGGTTGGCGGCTTCGGTGGGGAATCTCTTAAAGACGATTGGGGCGGGGACGGTTGTGGGGCTGGCGGGAGCGTGGCTTTTGAAGACCGCTCTGAAGCGATATCTGTTTCCGGATTTGCTGCAAAATTCGCTGGTGCTTATCACGGTGATCGGCACGTTTGTCGCGGCGAATCTTATCCGGGCGGAATCCGGGCTGCTTTCGGTGACGCTTATGGGATTTGTGCTGGCTAATCAGAAAGCAATCTCTATTGAGCGCATTGTGCAGTTTAAGGAAGATTTGCGGGTGCTCTTAATATCGATTTTGTTTATTGTGCTGTCGGCGCGGTTGCGGATTGCTGATATGGAGTGTCTGGGCTGGTCGGGGCTGGTGTTTTTGGGGGTTCTGGTTTTAATTGCTCGTCCGGCGGCGGTGGCGATTTCGACGGTGGGATCGCGGTTGGGGTGGAAGGAAAGGTTGTTCCTGGGATGGATGGCTCCGCGGGGGATTGTGGCGGCGGCGGTTTCATCGGTATTTGCGTTGGAGCTGGTGCGGCGGGGGTATCCTCAGGCGGAGCAGTTGATGCCGCTGACATTTCTGGTGATTATCGCGACAGTTACGTTTTACAGTTTGACGGCGGGCGGGGCGGCACGATATTTGGGGCTGTCGCAGCCGAACCCGCAGGGATTTTTGATTGTCGGGGCGCACAACTGGGGGCGGGAAATCGGGCTAATGCTGCAAAGCGAGGGTCTTCAAGATGTTCTGCTGGTGGATAATAATTTTGCCAAGGTTCAGAACGCCCGGATGGCAGGATTGAGGGCGATATATGGCAGTGCTTTTGACGAGAAAACCATTGAGCAGTGCGAAACTTCGTCGGTGGGCAGGTTGCTAGCGTTGACTTCGAGCGATAATCTGAACCGCCTGGCAACGACCCGATACAGCCGGGTTCTGGAAAGCGGTAAGTGCTATCAGTTGCAGCCTCAGCTGGTCAGCGGGACGGATTCCAGGGAGCCGCAACCGGCGGGTGAGTTGGCGGGGCGGATTTTGTTCGATAAGCGGGCCGATTTCGATTATCTGTCACAGCGTTTTCTGAGCGGGGCGGTGCTCAAGAAAACACGGCTGAGCGAGGAATTTGATTTTGAAACCTTTCAAAAGCACTACGGCGGTAACGTGGTGGCTTTGTTTTTGATTGACCGGGAGGGACAGTTGGAAGTGTTCACGACGGATGAGCCGTTGAAGCTGAAGCCGGGGATGACGCTGATCAGCCTGGTTAATCCAACGGAAGAAACTGCGGTTGATGATGCGGAGTAATTTTGACCTGGGTGGCTAAGGAGCCGGACGGGGAATTTCAGGTGAAAAATTTGTGTATTGACTAGTTGGTAAAAAAAATCATAATATTGTGAACCAAAAACAGGGGGGCATTCGTAGTTGGTATGAGTACAAAGATGAGTATATTAGTTGGAAAAACAGACAAATCGTCATCGGGCGAATTCGGCCAGGACAGGTTTTTGGAGCATAAGATGATTAAAGTCAAAGACTTAAGACGGAGTTTTGGTTCCATCACGGCGGTGGACGGGATTAATTTTGAGCTGAGCAGAGGTGAGGTGCTGGGCTTTTTGGGCCCGAACGGGGCTGGTAAGAGCACGGCGATGAAGATGCTGGCCTGTTTTCTGGAGCCGGACGGGGGGACGGCGGAGATATGCGGGGCGGATATCCTGGCGAATCCGATGAAGGTTCGGCAAACCATCGGCTATCTGGCGGAGAGTGCTCCGGCTTATGGTGAGATGACGGTGGGATCGTTTTTGAATTTTATCTGTGATGTTCGCGGGATTAAGGGCCAAGATCGAAAAAAGGCTATGGACCGGGTGGTCAAGCTTTGTTCGATCGAATCGGTTTATCATCAGAGCATCGAGACGCTTTCGAAGGGTTATCAGCGTCGGGTGGGGCTGGCCCAGGCTCTTATTCATGATCCGGAGGTGCTGATTCTGGATGAGCCGACGGACGGGCTGGACCCCAACCAGAAACATGAGGTGCGGCAGCTCATCAAGAAGATGGCCAAGGAAAAATGCATTATTATCTCGACACACATTCTGGAAGAGGTCGAGGCGGTCTGCACACGGATGATTATCATCGCGCGGGGTAAGATTCTGGTGGATTCGACGCCGGAAAAACTCAAACAGGAGCATCAGGTGAACCTGGACGAGATTTTCCGCAAGCTGACCGGGCACCGGAAAATCGCGTAAATTTACGGCAATCTCAAAAAGTAACAGGAGTAACTACTATGACAAAACGTATTATTGCAATAAGTTTTATTTATGGGTGCACTGTTGTTGCCTGGATGTTCCTGGCAGGAACGATGATGATCCGGAGCGAAACACAGGATGTGAAATTGAGAGGCGCGGTCGGGCAACTTTGGGGGACGGAGCAAACGCAATCGGCGCCGTTAGTATCTTACGAAGTTCCCCGACCCAACCCCAAAAAAGGTGAATCTGCAACCATCCGCGAATATATCGCTCTGGATACCAGCGAGATTGAGGTCGATCTGAAACTGGACCATCGGCGTAAGGGTCTGCAGTGGTATTCTACTTATCGAGTGAATTTTCAGGGGAAGTACCGCATCGTCAATGATTCCGACGTTCCCCGGCAGATAAGCGTGGATTTTGCGTTTCCGGCGATTGGTGCGGTCTATGACAATTTTCGGTTTGTGGTGGGTAAGGATGAAGTTAAAGAGGTGAAATTGACTTCGGGCAAGCTGACCCGAACGCTGGAGTTGGCTGCGGGCCAGGCCCAGGATATCCAAATCTCTTACGGTTCGCAGGGGATGGACAACTGGAACTATAGCTTCGGCGACAGCGTCAGCCAGATACGGAATTTTTCGCTTACGGTGGGGACGGATTTTGAGGACATCGATTTTCCTCAGGACGGTATTTCGCCGACCGACAAGCAGAGCAGCGATGACGGATGGAAGCTTAACTGGAAATACACCAACCTGCTGACCGGCGCGGATATAGGCGTGGTCATGCCCCAGAGGCTCAATCCGGGGCCCTGGGTGAGCAAAGTAACGGCGACAGCACCGATATCACTGTTTTTGTTTTTCTTTTTGATGATGGTCTTTACCACGATAAAGAATGTTAAGCTTCATCCGATGAACTATTTCTTTATCGCCACGGTGTTTTTCAGCTTTCACCTGCTGCTGTCGTATCTGGTGGATCATGTTTCGATCAACCTGGCATTTGGGATATGTTCGGCAGTGTCGATTTTTCTGCTGGTTTCCTATATGCGGCTGGTGGTGGGAGTGCGTCTGGCGTTTGTGGAAATCGCTCTGGCACAACTGATCTATCTGGTTTTCTTTTCCTATACATTCTTCTTTAAGGGTTATACGGGCCTGGCAATTACGATTTTGTGTATCTGCACTTTGTTTGTGGTTATGCAGTTTACCGGGAAGATGGATTGGGAGAAGGTTTTTACAAAAAATGGCAATGGAACTAAAACGAATGAAAATTTAGCGAAAGATGATGTCCGTTAAAAGGATTGTGTCAAGATGATAGACAAAAGTGTTCTAAAAGAGGCGTCACAGCGGTTGGTGGACAAATTTCACCCTCAGCAAATTATCCTGTTCGGATCTTATGCGCGCGGAACTGCAGATGAGCACAGTGACGTTGATTTACTGGTGGTGTGTCCTTTTACGGGCAATCGCCGGATGTTGACGGTGGAGATGGACCGGGCTTTACGCGGGTTGAATTTTGCCCGTGATATTGTGTTGCTGTCGCCGGAGGAATTCGAAACCGATCGGCATATTCCCGGAACGCTGGCCCGACCGGCATCGAGAGAGGGTGAGGTGCTCTATGAGAGAAAATAACGCTGAAATTTCAAAAAAAGTGGAACAATGGCTCTCTTTCGGCGATGAAGATTTACGCCTGGCCTGCCATGCGATGAAATTAGAGAGTGGTTGTCCTTATCGGTTGATTGCCTACCATGCCCAACAGTGCGTCGAAAAACACTTAAAGGCTTACTTAGTTTATCATGGAATTGATTTTCCCTATACCCACAACATTTCCCGTCTTTTAGAACTTTGTGACGAATTTACTTCAACCAATTGGATTGATGAATTGCAAGAGGCGGAGGAGCTTACGCCTTTTGCCATCACTACTCGTTATCCGGGCCAGGATGAAGACGTGACCAAGGACGAGACGGAGAGATCAATAAGTATTGCAGAGAAGGTCAAGGAAATCATCAGAAAGAAGATTGTATAACAGGAGAGATTATCGATGAAGGGATTTTTGGCGGTATGCAAGCGAGAGCTGAAGGGTTATTTCATAACGCCGGTGGCTTATGTGTTTTTGGTGATATTTCTGTTTTTCTCGGCTTATCTGACGTTTAAAGGTCGGTTTTTTGAGGCGAGGCAGGCGGATTTGCGGGTGTTTTTCAACTGGATGCCGCTACTGTTTGTTTTTATGGTGCCGGCGGTGGCGATGCGGCTGTGGTCGGAGGAGCGGCGGAGCGGTTCGATTGAACTGCTGCTAACGCTGCCGGTTACGGTCTGGCAGGCAGTGCTGGGCAAGTTCGTGGCGGCGTGGATATTTTTGGGGATCGCGCTGGGGTTGACCTTTCCGATGCCGTTGACGGTGGCGTACCTGGGTAATCCGGACGGCGGGCTGATTGTGGCAGGTTATCTGGCGAGCTTTCTGATGGCGGGTGCTTACCTGGCGGTAGGATGCTTTTTTTCGGCGATGAGCAAGAACCAGGTAATCAGCTTTATCCTGGCGGTGGTGGGTTGCGCAGTGCTGGTTTCGCTGGGACTTTCGACAACGCAGAATTTTCTGGCTTCGTTTTTGCCGAACGGGCTGGTCAGTGCCCTGGAAGGCTGTAGCTTTGGGGTGCACTTCGATTCAATGCAGCGCGGCGTGATTGAATTCGCGGACATTTCCTATTTTGTCCTGCTGATCGTCGGCTGGGTTGGGGCCTGCGGGATTATGCTGCAGGAGAGGAAAGCAGCCTAAGAAAGTCAACAGACTAAATTTTCAAAAGATATAAGTGGAATTTTTAATAATAAGGAACAGCAACTGATGAACAGGTTAGTAAGAGCTATTCTGGGCGTGATATTTGTCGGGATTATAACATTCAGTGCCATCAGCATTTTTCAGAATATGGGGCGGTCGATGCGGCTGGATATTACCGACCAGAAGGTTTACACGCTCAGCGACGGAACAAAAGCGATTCTGGGCAAGCTGAATCAGCCGATCAATCTGAAGCTCTATTACGCCAAGACGGCGGCGATGAAGGCTCCGGACCAGATTAAGTATTTTAACAATTATTATTATTTCGTGCGGGCGTTGCTGGAAGAATATGAGCGGCAGTCCAACGGGATGGTTCGGTTGAGTGTTATCGATCCGCGGCCTTTTTCGGAAGATGAGGAAGCGGCTTTGCGGTACAAGTTGCGGGACTTTCCGATCACCGAAGAGGAAAAGTTTTTCTTCGGACTGGTGGTGCAGACGCCTTTTGGAGTGACGAAAAGCATGCCGTTCTTTTCGCCGGATCGGCAGAATTTTGTGGAGTATGAAATCAGTTATCTGATCGACACCGCTATCAGCCGCGAGAAGAAAAAGATCGGCGTACTCAGTTCGCTACCGGTGATGGGCGATGACGTCAGCGGCTACATGGCCCAGATGATGCAGATGCAGGGCAAGCGGCCCAAGCCGCCCTGGACAATTGTGCGCCAGTTGCGGCAGAAATACGAAGTGACAAAGGTCGAAACCGAAGTAAAAAAAATCGAAGGTGTGGAAATCCTGCTGGTGGTCCATCCCAAGGAACTGCCGGAAAAAACCCTCTGGGCTATCGATCAGTTTGTTCTGGGCGGCGGACGAACGATTGTTTGTGTCGATCCGCACGCGGTAGTTGACATGCCATCGCCGCAGCAGCGGATGATGGGCCAGATGACCAAGACCAGTTCGGATTTGAACCGGTTGTTGAAGACGTGGGGGCTGGAGCAACCGGAGAGCGTTTTTGCCGGGGACCGGGGTTTGGCGCTGCGACCGCTGGGCCAGCCGATGCAAATGCTGATTTATGCAATGGACCTGAAGCCGGGGTGTTTTAATACCGACAATATTATCACGGCGGAGTTGAATCAGGTGCGGATGCTTTTCAGTGGTGTTTTGAAACCGCTGGCGGAGACTGATTTTGACAGTGAAAATCAGGAAATCGAAATCACTCCGCTACTGTCCACTACCGAATACGGCAACACCTGGAAGGCCGAAGCTTACGAGCTTACCATGATGATGGATCCGGCGAGACTGCTGAAGAAGTTCACGCCGGGCAGCAAGCCGGTCAACATGGGTTACATGGTGACCGGGCAATTCAAGAGCAGTTTTCCCGAAGGCATCGAGGTTGAAGAATCGGCTGAGGCGGACAACCCGGGCGGGGCCGGTGAGCAGGGCGCTGACGAAGCAGAGAAGAAAACCAGAAAACTCACCGGTCTTTCGGAGGGTGAAGATTGTGCGGTGGTGGTTTTCGCGGACGTGGACTTTATCAGTGACATTGTGGCTTATAAGCCGACCTTTCTGGGGGCGGCTCCGGTGGGCGACAACGCGACTTTGCTGCTGAATACGATTGAAAATCTGTCGGGATCGGGTGATTTGATTTCGGTGCGCAGCCGAGGCAATTTCCAGAGGCCTTTCAAGGTGGTGGACGACATCGAAAAAGAAGCTGAGAAAGAAACCGCGGCTGAGGAGGAAAAGATCAACGCTCAGATTATCGCCTTTCAGCAGAAGTTGAGCGGGATCGTTGCCGAGGCACGGAAAAAGGGTGAAAACGTTATCGACGCGTCGGAGTTGGAAGCAGCCAAGGCGGAGCCGGAACGGGAGATCAGGAAACTGCAGCGCGAGCTGCGTAATGTGCAAAACCGCCGGCGTGAGAAAATTGAAACGCTGGGCAATCAGTTGCGGGCGGTAAATATGCTGGCGGTTCCGGGAGCCATTTTGGTGGCAGCGATTATCCTGGGTATCTATCGGGCGACCAGGCGGCGGCATTACATCAGCCACTTCAGTGACGCGTAGTGAAAAGTGCGGAATTTGTAGCAAGCTTTTTTCAAAAAACAAAAAACATTAATTGAATAACAGTTTTTGGAGCTATTCGATGAGTAACAGGCAACTTAGTATGTTAGGTTTATTAGCGGCGGTTTTTCTGGGGCTGGCGATTGCGCAGTCCCGATTCAGCTCAGCCCATCGGCCCAGTGCCGTTGGGACGGTTAAATTGGTCCAGGGTTTGGCGACGGGGCAAATCAGCAGTATTGAACTGGGCCAGGGCGAAAATCTGGTGAGTCTAAAGAAGGATTCGGGCGGTTTTGTGGTGGCCAGTCGGGACAATTACCCCGCTCAGACGCAAACCATCAACGAGCTGCTGATTTCCTGTCTGGACATTGAGGTTATCGAAAAAGTAACCAGCAATCCTGATAATCACGCGGAGTTGGAGGTTACCGAAGAAACGGCGAGCAGTGTCGTTAAGTTTTTCGATAAAGACGGCAAGCTGATTACCGGGGTGCTTGTTGGTAAAGCGACCGATCAGGGCGGTGCTTATGTGCGACTGGTAAACAGCGACGATGTGCACGTGGCGAAACAATCGCTCTGGCTGCGAACCGCGACGACCGATTACATTGACAATAAACTGACGGCAGTTGCCAAGGACGACGTGGAAAAGGTTACCGTAAAATCGGGGGCGGAAACTTATACCGTTCTGATGGATGGAGCCGGCAAAGCTTATCTGACGAAGATACCGGCGGGAAAAAAGCAAAAGGAAACTGAAGTTGACCAGATAGCGGCGGCTTTGAGTTCGATAAACTTCAGCGATGTGCAGAAGGAATCGGACAAGACCAGTGCTTTTAACTTTGACACGAGTTACCTTTGTAAGTTGAAGGATTCCACGATTTATAAATTCGATCTGGCCAAGGACGGCGACAAACATTATCTCAAGTGCACCGCGGATTTTCTGAACAAGATTGATTCGGTGAGCAAAGAAGAAATCGCCACCGAGCAGGCCATGAAGGCTAAGGAGAAGCTGATCCTGGCTCAGCAGGCGGCGTTGGAATTCGCGGTCCGGCACCAGGGGTGGGTTTACGAAGTTTCCAGCTGGGATGCAGGCAAGCTCCGCAAGAAACCTGACGACCTGCTCGAAGATATCGAAGAGAAAGAACAACCAGAAAGTGCGGAAGAAAACCAACCGGCAGAGGAAAACCCGTAGATTGATCGCAGCCTGTCGATTAAAACACCGAACCAGCCGCATGCTCCGCGATAGACATCAGGAATGCGCAACCTTGCTCGTGTTAACAAGTAGTCAAATGGTTGCTTGTGGGATAAATAATTCCTGGAACGACCTGACTACAAAACTATCGGTCATACCTGCTATAAAATCAAGAACAACAAGTTCATCTGGATCAGAGTTTTCGTAAATACCTTTCATATCTTCCACGTATTCTTCAAATATCTTATATACGTTAGGCACATTGTCGTCCCCTGAATTTTTTCGAAATCTGTTCGTACGTTTACACTCCGCCAAAAGGTCTTTGAAAAGCAATTTGATTGTTTGCTCAGCTTGTTTTCTGTACCCTTCTGATTTTTCGCTGTGATATATATATTCCTGATTGAACCTTATCATAGAATGCAGCAAATCGCCACATTCTTTTGATATTGCAATATATTCCCTGCCATAGCTCTCCTTGATAATGCTTTCTAAGAATGAGCCGATTATTTTACCATTGGCCTTGCCTAATTTCGTACTAATATCAATCGGAACATCTTTTTCCCTTATAATTTCTGCCGCAATGGCATCTTCAATATCTTTGCCGCAATAGGCAACCTTATCAATTAAGCGTACAACACAACCCTCCAAGGTTGCAGGAAATCCAGTATTTTTTCGATCTTTAATCTCAGATAATTTTTTGTTTTTGTTGCCAGGTACGAGTTCGCATGTTTTATAATCTTCCCCACAATGCGAGATGATACCATCACGGACTTCCCATGTCAAATTGAGACCCGGCCGCTCTCGGTCACGTTTCGCTATTTTGTCCACTACTCGAAGCCCATAAATTTCGTGACTAAAATCTGGCATATATTGTTTCAAAAGTGTATTATCCGCAATAATTCCAGTCAGAAACTTTTCTCCCTGATGCCCAAAAGGGGCATGGCCTATATCATGGGCTAAGCCAATGGCTTCTGCAAGGTCTTCATTAAGCCCTAAACATCTTGCCACTGTCCTTGCTGCCGAGGCGACAAAAAGGACATGATCCATTCGTGTTGAAACATGATCATTTTGTGGAAAATAGAAGACCTGCGTTTTATGCCTTAAACGCCGAAATGATTGAGAATAAATAATGCGATGAACGTCTCGTTGAAATTCTGTTCGAAATTCATCCGCCCCCTGGCTGTTTTGACGTCCTTTTGATTCATTAGTAGCATAGCTACTCGGAAACATTTCTTTCTCTACTCTTTTAAACTGTGACATACAACCTTCCCGAAAAGATCTATCAATAACTCGGCTACCTCATTCACTGTTTTTTGTTCCATTAAATAATCCCTGATAGCTTCCCCTTTTGTGTTGGCAATACTAAGTGAAGACTTCTTAGGTGTACCCGTATCCTTATTTAATTCAGAAAATTTTCCATTAAACGCAATGGGAATGTTTTCATATTTGTCAACAAATTCAAAATCAGCCAGGCCCATTACCAAAGGATTGCAATTTCCCTGAACTAATGAACGATCATCATTTTTAAAAATAACAATTGGCTTTTCATGTGCCCAGGCAATACCAGCTTCGACCATTGCACCTTCGTCTGGTACACGCCCATTGATATTAAGTATTACCCCATCACTGTCAATAACCTCAAAAACATCAAGAGAAAAAATCGCACTATTTAAAACAGATGAAGCATCTCCTTTAGAAAAATCTTTTTTCATCAAAACGGGTAAAAGTCTTGCCAATTCAAGCCCGTCTCTTTGAGGCAAAAAAACTGAATATCCGGCAACTTCGAGAGTTGTCGCTATACTATTCATGTCTTCCCGCTCTTTAGGGTTAAACAGAGGGCCCGCACAATATATTTTCAGTGTATTGCTGCTCATCCTAACTCCTTTCAATCACAAGCGTTAAAGCAAAAGTCCAACGGGTTGAACCCTAAAAAAAAACGTCCCAAAACAGAGGGCAATTCCCTTGCGAACAGTTCATGCTATCAGTATTCAATTCATTTGTCACTGTCTGCCTGAAAAAAGTGGGATCGAAATTCTTCGTGAAACCTGCCTGCGGGCGACGCGGAAGACTCAGAATAACAAATAAATCACGAATATGCAAATATCAAAGATTTACAGGTTCCAGGCTTTGGCGAAGGCTTCAAAGCTGCGGTCGTAAGTTTTTTCGGCATCGGGGGGGAAGCAGCAACCGGGCAGTTGTTTGGATTTCAGATGATAACTGATGCAATCACAGCAGAGGCCCTGTCGTGAGCAGCTGGTGTAAGTGCAGGTGCAGTTTTTCATATTTTTCCCTTTTTTGCATTCCATAATCCACAAATCTCCTAAGCCAGATAAACTGGAAATCCTAAGCACAAAATTCGACACGGAACGCAGCGGAGAGCCCGGCACGGAAATCCGAAACAATATCAAATTACCGAAAGGCTAATTTTCAAAACAAAAACGGCAGT
>DAOWAK010000102.1 GCA_030634605.1 Sedimentisphaerales bacterium | reverse complement strand
GCTACTGCGGTCGGTGTAATCGGTGATAACGGAAAGAGTTTCGGCACCGATGACCATGGCGGTATCGGCCTGTCCGGCGGCGATGATGGAAGCGGCGACGCCCATGGCGTAAGTGAAACCGCTACAGGCGGCGGTGAGGTCGAAGGCGCAGCAGGTTTTGTTACCGAGCCCCTGCTGGATGAAGCAGGCGGTGGCGGGGAAGACCATTTCGGGGGTGACGGTGGCGCAGATGATGAGGTCGAGTTCTTTGCCGTCGATGCCGGCGCGACTGAGGGCCTGTCGGGCGGCTTCGATGGAGAGGGAGGCGGTGGTTTCGCCGTTGGAGACAATACGTCGTTGTTTGATGCCGGTGCGTACGGTAATCCATTCGTCGGAGGTATCGACGATTTTTTCGAGGTCGTGATTGTCCAAGATTTTGTTTGGTAGGGCGCTGCCGGTGCCGACAACAACAGAACGTCTTTTTGTAGTTAAGAAATCACCCTGGACCGCGTTTGTCATGGTTTTATTGTCTCTATTAAATGTGATTTAAGATCAATTCCACTGACAAAAAGTTCAGTGGGCGATTTTGCGAAATTATGTTCCGGTGGTTTTGTCAGAAGCTCTAAGAAGTTTTGTTCTGAACTTCATTGACGATTTTTTCATTGATGCCGAGTCGTAGTTGTTTTTGGGTTTTCAAGATGGCGTTTTTGATGGCGCGGGCGTCACTGGAGCCGTGACAGATCATGCATGTCCCGTCAACACCGAGCAGGGGAGCGGCGCCATATTCGTTGTAATCGTGTCGGGAGTAAAGACGGTCGATGGCGGGTTGGAGTTTATCGAGCAGTTCGGGATTTTCTTTGGAGATTTCCAGTTTGATGGCTTTGAAGAGTCCCTCGGCGAGTCCTTCGGTGAGTTTTAGTACGATGTTGCCGACGAAGCCATCACAAATGACGGCGTCGGCAGGTCGGTTGAGGAAATCGCGGGTTTCTACATTTCCGATGAAATTGATATGCTCGTCCTCGCGGAGCAGTTGATTGACTTTCTTTACGAGTTCGTTTCCCTTGGCGTCTTCCTGTCCGATGCTGACGAGTCCGACGGTGGGATTTTCGATTCCGATGACATCGCGGGCGTAGATGGTGGCCATCTGGGCGTACTGATGCATGTGTGTGGGCTTGGGAGCGATGTTGGCTCCGACGTCACAAAGGATGACCGGGCCGGCAAAAGTGGGGAAGACGACCAGGATTCCGGGTCTTTGGACGCCGGGCAGGGGTCTGAGTCGCATCTGGCAGACAGTGACAAAAGCACCGGTGTTTCCGGCACTGATGATGGCGTCAACCTCTCCTTTTGAAGCGGCTCTGGCCATGAGGGCCATTGAGCTTTTGCGTTTTCTGCGAACGGCATCAATTGGGGCATCGTCCATGGCGACGACCTCCGGGGCGTGGACAACGGTGATGTGATCATTCCAGCGTTCGACGGGCCCCAGATGCTGTAGAATCTGATCTTCATCGCCAAAGAGGGTGAGCTGGTCACCATTGAGTTCGTCAAGGGAATCCAAGGCACCGGCAACAATGGCTTGAGGAGCATTATCACCACCCATGGCATCGAGAGCAATTCGCATTGGATAATCCTACCTGAGAAAAGGTTTTTTCACTCTAACAAAATGAGCGTTCGGCCGAGTAAAAGGCCCATTATTATCGATAACTATAACCGCATCTTGTTAGGGTCTCTAAGTTTCCTTGCCTAAATCCAGTTTTAACTTGGGGTTAACGTATCCGCAGTTTCCGCAGACGGCATGTGGTAATTTGGCATTGTTGCAGTTTTTGCAGATGGAGTAATTTACCGGCTTTACAGCGTGATGACTGCGGCGCGTGCGCGTGCGGTTTTTCGAGGTTTTTTTTACCGGAAGCATAATATCCTAACCTATTTATTAACAGGCACTTAAGCGTTTTGGTATTCCTGTGCCGGGAACATTGCAGCATGAACAGGAAAATACCGTAATTGAGGGAAACTATTGAAGATAAGGGAAATTGTCAAGTAAAAAATGTGATTCAAAGAATATAAGGGGAAATTACGAAAAGTGATATATTTTTGTGAAGCAGTAAAATAAATGTCAAAAGGGGTTAAAACCATTGCAATTGTTGTAGGTATCTGCTATTAAATAAACCGGTTATGTAGGTATGAGCGGAGAATGTGTATCCATGCCGCGTGGAATAACGTGTGCATTAGCGAGATATAACATAAGATGTTTTAAAGACGGTATTTGCGCCTGGCGGCGAGAAGGGAAGCTCAAAATGGCAGGCAAAAAAGACAAACCGGCGTTGTATGAATTGATAAGTAAGGGTCCGTTGAAGCCGGATGGACAGGGTTCTTTGGAGACCCCGAAGTGGTTTTACGGCCAGAAAAGTAAGACCGAGCCGATGCGAGAGGGCGCGCAGGCGATAGCGGTACCGAAGTCGGGTCCGGGTAAGCCATTTATACCACGGACGGTTAATCAGCCAGGCAAGGCACAGGTTGAGCCGTTAGTTTTGGTGAAATCACCGCTGATTTCGGAAAGTGGAGCTAATGTTCCGGCCCCGAACGGCAGGGCATTTGGTTCGCGGTTGGGTGATCTGGGCCTGGAAAACCAATCGGCCCCGGCGGAAGAGAAGGCGGCGAAGGGTTTTTCGTTTGGTATGGAAGATCGGAAAATCAGGCTGTTTTTTCCATACTGGGTGGGATGTGTGGTGTTGCTGGGCTTGCTGTTTACGCTGGGAGTAGTGTATCGGCTGGGTCAGCATAGTGGGAAAAATGCGGCTCTGGATCAGGCAGCAAGTGCAGCAGCGGGTCTAGGTGGCGCTGAGACAGGCGGCGAAGAGTCAACGGCGGGTCTGGGATCGGTTCCGGCGCGATCGGACGTTTGGGATCGGCCGAGTTCGAATAATTCGGCGTCGGGTGCAGGTTCGAGAGATCGGAGCAGCGCTCGTTATGAGAGTACGCTTCCGGGCGGGTCGGGAAGGGCTGGTTCGCCGGGAACTACGACGAGCAGCAGAACCAGCCGGGCGACGGCTGGTATGCCGACCGGCAATGCCAGCAGGACAGTACCGGGCGTTACGACGCAGAGCGGCGGTTGGCGGTTGATTTTGTGCGGATCGACCAATCATCGCGATCTGGTGGCGGTGCAGGAATATTTTAATAAAAAAGGGATTGTGACCGGGATCGGCAAACAGGGTAGTCGCTGGGTGCTGTATTCGGGATATTCAGCTTCGAGCAGCAGTGATGCCCAGCTGAGTGCGATAAAAGCGAAGGTTAAGGAATTAGGAGCCAGGTACAACAGTGAAAAGCCTCGCGGTGCGACGCCATTTAATGCGAGTACCTTCGCGTCGGCTTTTCCGGTGAAGGATGATTCGATAACAGGCAAGGTCGGTCGTTGAAGTAAATGACGAAAGACGAAGTCCGAATGACGAATCAATGACGAAGGACAAATGACGAACGAGCGAACAAGATTAATTGTAAGCGTTCACGGTTTTTGCGACTGGCGTTGCGTTTTGTAAATAATGCGACTAAACGAATTCCAAGGCGACCATGCTCAAGAGTACTTGAACATGGCACCCGATCCGACGGCGTGGGTGCCCAATCGGGTTGGGCATGACAAGTCGAATTGGTCGTTTTGTGCAATAAAATGTTTTGGTAAGTTTGTAGATTAAGTTTGAAGAATAGTGTTGATTAGGAGAAATTTGAATGTCGTTAGACCGTTCATTAAAATCACGTGACACGTTAACTCGTCATCGCAATGTTTTAAAGCGTGTAGAGCGTTTGGAGAAGCTGGCGGACGAAGAGCGTTGGGATGAAGGCAAGGACAGCGTTTTTGGTTTACCGAAAGTAGTGCATCGTAAGATAGCAGCGGCCAAGAAGGCCAAGAAGGTCAAGGATGAGGACGAGGCCGCAGCTGAAACAACTGAAGTCGGCGAAAAAACTGAATAATCAACTTCTGGTTTGCCAGTGTTCAAGGGCAGGTACGTATGGATTACATCGCGGATAGATTGGGTTGTGTAGAAGCGTCTGGTATTCGCCGGATATGGCAGATGGCGGCGACGATGAAGGACCCGGTGAACTTCAGTATTGGTGAGCCGGACTTTGGTGCTCCGGACGAGATGAAGCGGGCTGCGATCGAGTCGATCGAGTCGGACAAGTCGGGCTATACAGTTACGGCGGGTCTGGCGGAGTTTCGTGAGGAGTTGGCGGGCCGAATCAGTAAAGAGTTTGGCTGGTCGAATCCGTTGGTGCTGATTACGTGTGGTCTGAGCGGGGCGTTGACGTTGGCGTTAATGGCGACGGTGAACGCCGGGGACGGTGTGCTGGTTCCTGATCCTTATTTTGTGAGTTATCGTCATCTGGTGAATCTGAACGGCGGGAAGTGTCAGTTTGTGAACACTTATCCGGATTTTGGATTGACGAGCGAGCGGCTGGACGAGGCGGCGGACGCCAAGAGCAAGGTGCTGTTTGTGAATTCGCCGGCGAATCCAACGGGTGTTTTGTACTCGAGCGAGCGATTGAAAGAGATTGCGGAATTTGCCAGTGGTAAGGGATTGCTGGTGCTTTCGGATGAGATTTACCGGGAGTTCACATATGAGGGTCAGGCGGACAGCATTGGTCACTACTACGAGAACACGATGGTAATGCGAAGTTTTTCGAAGCGTTATGGTGTGCCGGGCTGGCGGCTGGGTTATGTGGCGGTTCCGGAGCATTTGTCGGGCTTGCTGGACGCGATGGCGACCTTGCAGCAGTAAAAGAAAGAACCACGACCGCGCACATTACACTTGTCGATTTTGTCATCTTGGGTATGTGATATTTCGGGGCATATTGTGGATTATCAGCGTAAGCGTGATATGATTTATGACGGCTTGAAGGATAAGTTTGAGCTGGTCAAGCCGGAAGGTGCTTTTTACAGTTTTGTGGCGGCTCCGGGCGGCGACGCGACGGCATTTGTGGAAAAGGCAATTAAAAATGATGTGCTGGTGATACCGGGGTCGGTATTTTCGGAACAGGACAGTCATTTTCGTATCAGTTACGCAACCAGTGATGAAAAAATCGCCAAGGGAATTGAGCGATTGGTTTCGCTGGTTTGATCAGGCAAAGTCTGTTGATTTTGTTGGTTTGACAAATCATCTTGATATTGATATGTTCCAGCCCTGCTGGATGACAATTGATGTAACATAAAACTGCGAAAGTTAACGAGAATAGATGCGATTTATATTACTGGATAAAGTGACGGAGCTGGTTCCGGGAGAAAAGATTTCGGCGGTGAAGGCTTTGTCTTGGGGGTAGGAATATCTGGCGGATCACTTTCCGACGTTCCCGGTGCTGCCGGGCGTGATGATGCTCGAAGCATTGGTGCAGACCGCGGCGATGCTGGTTCGGGTGACGAATGATTTTTCTCAGAGTACGATTGTTCTGCGGGAAGCGCGGAATATTAAGTACAAGAGTTTTGTGAAGCCGGGCAATATATTGCGGATGGAACTGGTGGCCAAGAAGATCGAAGCGGGCGAGAGCAGCTTTGTGGGCTGCGGTTTTGTTGACGACCGGCCGACGGTAGAGGCCCGGTTGAAGTTGAAGCATTTTAATTTGTCGGAAGAAAACGCCGACTGGGGGGAAGTTGACGAACGGATAATTAATGAAATGAAGCAGCGTGCCAAACTGGTCGGTGCGTGTTTAGATTAGCTTTATGGAGGTAAAGCAATTATGTCGAT
>DAOWAK010000319.1 GCA_030634605.1 Sedimentisphaerales bacterium | reverse complement strand
CATCGACCTTAATAACAATGGTAATTAGCATTTAATGCACTAAATTGGGAAGGAATCAGCTAAACCGGCAAAGGACATTTTAATGCTCTAAAACAGAAATTTTATTGGTAGTTTGATTTAGGGGGACGGATATTTAGAGCTTTTGCGTTTGTTAAGGTCCGATATTTCCGGTGAAAAGTGATTATCGGGAACCTTAATCGTCAGGAAAACCCTGAGAAGCAACTGGCGGGACGTTATGACTGCGTCAATAAAATCTGTTGCGTGTGAATTAAAGCGATGAGCTGGTCTGATCAGGTGTGGTAATCGGCGTTAATGCTGACGTAATCGTGGGACAGATCGCAAGTGTAACAGAAGTCTTCGAATCGGCCGGCGCCGAGGTTGACTTCGACGGACCATTTTTTGGCTTTCATTTTTCTGCTCAGTTGGGCGGCGTTGAATTTGCAGGGACGTCCGGCGCGAAAAACCGGTGTGCCGGCGATTTTGCAGGTTAGCTTTTCGAGGTTAAATTTTGCGCCGCTGTAGCCGACGGCACTGACGATTCTTCCCCAGTTGGGATCAGCGCCGTTAAAAGCGCAGCGTACGAGGGGGCTGTCGGAGATGGCCCTTAAAGCCAGGCGAGCGTGTTGAGCGGTGGCGGCCCCGGCGACGCGGATGTTGATGGTGCAGTTGGCACCTTCGCCGTCGGCGGCCAATTGTTGAGCCAGATCGTCGCAGAGATTGTGCAAGGCACGGGAGAATTTTTCATAAGCCTGGTTTTTTTTGGTGATGCGTGGATTTTGAGCGCGGCCCGAAGCGAGGATGATGGCGGTGTCGCTGGTGCTCATGTGATTGTCAACGGTTACTTTGTTGAAGGTCTGGGAGACGACGTGGCTGAAACAGCGTTGCAAGGCGGCAGATGAGATGTTGGCGTCGGTGGTCAGGAAGATGAGCATGGTAGCCATGTTGGGTGCGATCATTCCGGAGCCTTTGGCGATGCCGGAGATGGTTACTTCTTTGGTGCCCAGTTTGAACTTGCTGCTGGAGATTTTTTGCACCAGGTCGGTGGTGAGAATGGCCTGGGCCAGATTTTTGCCGGCCTGAGTAGAGGTGCTCAGTTGGTCAATGGCGTGGTCGAGGCCGGTGCGTAACTGAGGCATGGGCAGGTACTCGCCGATGATTCCGGTCGAGCAGACGAGAACCTGGTCGGGATCGATGTCCAGTTGTTGGCCGATCTGCCGGCAGATATTGTGGACGTCGCGGACGCCTCGTTTGCCGGTGCAGGCGTTGGCGTTGCCGGCGTTGACGAAAACGGCCTGGGCTTTTCCGGAGCGAACCTTTTCGCGGTCGATTACTACCGACGGGGCGACAACTTTGTTGGTGGTGAAGGTGGCGGCGACATCACAGGGGCTATCGGCGATGATTAATCCCAGGTCCAGTTTGCCGCTGGCTTTGATGCCGGCTTTGACGGCGCTGACTTTGAAACCTTTGGGTGCGGTGAGTGTTTTGTTGGCCATTGAATTGCCTCGCGTTTATTTTGAATCAGTGGAGCAGCATGGGCTAAAGCCCATCCTACAGAAAAAACTGGATTCCCGCTTTCGCGGGAATGACAAAAAAGGTGAGAGTTAATTTTAAAAAAACTTAGGAAAGTAATCCTTCGGTTTCTGGTAGTTCGCTGATGATGTTCATGTTCTGGACTGCCTGGCCGGCTGCACCTTTGATGAGATTGTCGATGGTGCTGAAGATGACGATTTTGCCGCCGGTAACTGTGGCGAAGATGTCCACGAAATTGGTGTTGGCGATGTCCTTGAGCCTGGGCGGGGTGTTCAAAATTCGCACGAACGGCTCGTCGCCATAATAATCATTGTATAAATCATTCAACCGCTGCTGATCGATATCCACCAGGGGCCGACAGTAGATGCTTTCGGCGATTCCCCGGTCGATGCTGACGACGTGGGGCTGGAAGAGAACTTCTGCGGGCGAGCCGGTGAAGTCGGTGAGGATCTGGTTGATTTCGGGCATGTGGCGATGGGTGCCGACGGCGTAGGCGAAGAGATTTTCGTTCATTTCCGGGAAATGAAAGGGCAGAGCCGCTTT
>DAOWAK010000291.1 GCA_030634605.1 Sedimentisphaerales bacterium | reverse complement strand
TACCTTTCGAAGCGACTAATGCTTACGGTGTCAAATCAAGCGACATGATGCTGGGCTGGTCTGGTGAGGTGAATAATCGGCTGTTCGATCTTGAATAAGCATCCCTAACAAAACCTCTCATTTTTCATTCTGGATTCCCGCTTTCGCGGGAATGACAAGGTTTTGTTAGGGGGTTTAAGTTACTTTGGCGCAGGCATGTTCGATCTTGTGCAATAATGAAAAATCGACTTAACATTGTGGTCTTTGTTTTGCTGCTGGCGGCGGGTTCGTTACTCTCGGTAGTGTTCAGCAGGATATCCATGACGCGATCTAATCGCTCTGCCGGTCAAAATTCTACCGACCGTGTTACAATCCCCCAGCGAATCGTCTGCATGTCGCCGAGCATTACTGAAATTGTTTTTGCCCTGGGAGGCGAGGACCGGGTGGTCGGGGTGTCTAATTTTTGTCTTTACCCGCCGCAAGCAAAGAAGAAGCCTAAGCTGGGTGGTTTTTTAAATCCCAATTTCGAACAGTTAATCGCGTTGGATCCTGACCTGGTGATTGTGCAGGGAGTTTCGGAAAAAATCACCCGGTTCTGTCAGCAGGAAGACATCGAGCTGCTGAGAGTTCAGGTGGATGACGTCGAGAGCATCCGCAATGATATTGAGGTGCTGGGACGGAAACTGGGATGTCCGGAGCGGGGCAAGCAGTTAAGTTTTGAGATTAGCAGGGCGTTGGACGACATTAAAATGCGATTGGCTCAGTGTGAGCCTCGAAAAGTTTTTTTCTCGCTCTACCGCACCACCGGGTCCATGAGCGGGCTAACGACGGTCGGGGCGGACACGTTTATCAGTGAACTGATAGGGATTTGCGGCGGCGAAAACATTTTTAATGACGTCGGTATTCGTTATCCGCAAATTTCCAAGGAATCTTTGTTGAAACGAGCGCCGCAGATCATCATCGAACCGATATCGACCGAAAATTTGTCGCCGCAATACCGAGAGCAGGTGATCGGCGACTGGCGGGATTTTTTTGCGGGTTTTGCGGGTGATTCAACCGAGGGGCCGCGAATTTACCTGCCGGCCAGTGAAGCGTTATTGATCCCCGGGCCGCGGATTGTTCAGGCGGCGGCGATGCTGGCGAAAATGATTCATCCGGAGGTGTTCGGTGAGCTCTGATTCGTCAATGTTAGTTCTCGAAGATGTCAGTTACGCTTATTCGGCGGGCCAATGGCATTTACGTAATCTGCACCTGGCGCTGCCGGCTGGGAGAATTTGCGGCATCATCGGGCCTAACGGCGCCGGCAAAAGCACTCTGTTAAAAATCGCCGCCGGGATAATCACCTGCCAATCGGGGAAGATCACCCTGGCTGGGCGAGACATGCAGCAATTTTCTCGTCGGGAGATGGCGGCGATTCTGGGGTATCTGCCTCAGCTGGTGGGCAGCACGTTCGATCTGGCTGTGGAACAGGGGGTGGCGATGGGACGCTATCCGCACCTGAGCGGGGCGGGTTTTTTGCAGGAGCGGGACGTCGGAATTGTCGAACAATGTCTGCGGCAAACCGAAACGCTGGCTTATCGGCAACGGAGGCTGTCTGAACTGTCCGGCGGTGAACGTCAGCGGGTGATGTTGGCGTCGGTTCTGGCTCAGCAACCCCAGGTGCTGCTGCTGGACGAACCCACCACCGGCCTGGACCTGCATCATCAGGTGACTTTTTTTCGATTGCTGAAAGAGCTGGCTGGGCAGGGCATCGCTATTGCGGTGGTAACCCATGATCTGAATCTGGCGGGACAGTTTTGTGATAAACTGCTTCTGCTAAAAGACGGGGAGCTGGTCAAGGAAGGCTCAGTTAAAGAAGTGATCGAGCAGCAAATTCTTCGTCAATGTTACGGTCCGGAGGTGCTGGTCAGTCAGCACCCGTTGACCGGTGAACCGATTGTTCTACCGCTGGCAGACGCTGAAACTTGCCAACCTGGAAAGCCCTCATCATGACGGAATTGTTAACCCGTAAAAAATTTCTGACTGCGATTTTTTGCTATCTGGTGTTGACGGTGATAGTGCTAAGCCTGACGCCGTTTGTGGGGAGCGAAAATCTGGACGAAGCTGTGATTTATCGCGAGCTTACCTCGGGTGAAGCCGCCGAGTGGTCGGGCGACACGCGGATTTTTATCAGTCAGCGAATTCCGCGGGTACTGTTAGGATTTTTGATTGGCGGATCGCTGGCTCTGGTGGGCAGTGTTTTCCAGGTGGTCTTCCGCAATCCATTGGCGGCGCCGGCTACGCTGGGAGTTACCGCCGGCGGTGCGGTTGGAGCGGTGTTGGCGATTTCGGTGCCGGCCCTGGCGTTTCAAGTTGGGCCGGTGTCAACCGTGCAGTTGTTTTCCCTGGCCGGCTCGGCCGCGACCATGCTTTTTATCTATATAATGGCCCGGCGACCCCAGGGGCTTTCCATGAACACCCTGCTGCTGGCGGGTGTTACGGTGGGAATCTTAGCGGCGGCGGTGAGTCAACTGATTCGATACCTGGC
>DAOWAK010000084.1 GCA_030634605.1 Sedimentisphaerales bacterium | reverse complement strand
TAGGCGGACGACAATTTTAAGCAGGTTCGATGAACTTTACGAAAGCACATTTTATTAAAAACCGTCCTAAAGACCCTGCTGGAGTGCAATTAACGAAACGTAAAACTGCGAAAGTTAACCAATAACATAGCTTCATTAAAGGGCGTCAAACTCAGCCGGATAAATATTATGACAACGGGGGACCAGCTTGTATGAGTTTCTCTCTCATTAAGTAACTCAAACCGACCGATTCGCAGAGTATTTAGGCAGAGTATTTAGATCGTAAAGATTTTATTAATAGGGCATTTGCAAAATATTGTTCCGGCGGCGGCAATGGAAATCCATTCATCAATAATAGCGCTGGATGCCCGATCTAGTCGGGCATGACAAGTCGGATCGGTCAGTTTGTGTAAATTAAGAATGACGAAACCAGAATGATGAATCAATGACGAATAACGAATGACGATTCGGAGCAAAGCGAAGAGCCCGCAAGATTAGAGGTTTACGGGTTGTTGTGATTTTGCGGAGGCGGTGATGGCGTCGAGCACTTTCATGTTTTGGAGGGAATCCTGGGCCAGGCAGGGGAAAAGGTGGTCCGATTTAACCCGCCAGTTGAAATCGTCCACGCAAGCGGTGTACTGATTGGCAGGGGTGAGGGTTTTGATGGTTGTTTGATCGCCACGGGTCAGGGTTAAAGCTGCATCGGCGGTTGGGGTGACGGGGCGGTTGCTGGTGATGCAGCCTTCGGTGCCGGCGATGTGGAGGAACTGGTCGCCCTGGTAGCCAAAGGAGCAATCGAGGATGGCGGTAACATCGGAGTCGAACTCGAGAAGGGCAGAGGTGGTCCAGTCCACGCCGGTTTCGTTGAGGATGGATTTGGCGAAGACGCGGCGCGGCTGATTTGGCATGGTGATCCGGCGGATAATGTTGACGCAATAGCAGCCCAGGTCCAGCAATGCCCCCCCACCAAGCTCAGGTTGATAGCGGAAATCGCCGGGTCGGTCGAAAAAGAAGGTGAAGGCGACGCGAACCATGCGTAGGGTGCCTATTTTTCCTTGGCTGATCCAGTTGCGGATGAATTCGTACTGGCGGTGATACTGATACATGAAGCCTTCCATGAGGAGGCGTTTATTGGCCTGGGCAGCGTCGATCATCTGGGTGACATCATCGGCGGTTACGCCCAGGGGCTTATCGCACAGGACGTGTTTGCCGGCGTTGAGCGCGGCAATTGCCCAGGGCGGATGGAGGGCGTTAGGCAGGCCGATAAAGACGGCGTCGATGTCGCGGTCGTCGAGCAGTTGCTGATAACTGCCGTAAGCTTTGGGGATGGCCAATTCTGAGGCCCAGTTTTTGGCTTTGTTGAGGTCGCGGCTGGCAATGGCGGTGACGGAAGCGGCGGAGGAGGTGTTAATCCCCTCGATCCAGCGGCGGCGGGCGACACTTGAGCAGCCCACGATGCCCCAGTTGAAATGGTCGTTTTTCCGCAGCATGTCTGATTTTAGACTAATTTTTCATTAAGGTCAACAGGCAAAACGGGCCAACTCGTAGTCTGGTGATAAAACGGCGGGAACGGGCCAAGCTGCAACATAAATATTGAGGGGAAAACTGAGTCCGATAGCTGATTACCTTCCTAAATGGTAAGGAATTTCCTATGAACCGGAGTAATCCTGAAAGGGCTTTTTTAAGGTTAAAGGGAACCTCTAAAAATTCATTTTGGCTACGAGCGGGTCTGTTTTCCGTCTGGTCGTCGTCGCGAAAAACCGGGAATATTCACCAATATGCCCGATTCTTCGCTCCTTGTCAGTCGAAAAAATCCCGCGCTCTCGCTACAAAAGCAATTATTAGAGGTACCCTAAAAAGACACCCTTGAAAGGGGGTAAATAATTCAGCAGCCAAGATGAGCTGCGGAAGGCGGTTGTGCTAAAGATCAATATCTTGCGTTCCGATCTAAGGTTAGTGAAATAGTGTCTTTAACATATAAGGGCCTATAACAAGGATCGCCAGAAGCAGTGGTAGTTTATGTTATTGCCGTCAATAACAGGAATTTGCCGGATATACATTACCTCAAGTGGATCGGAAGAAGAAAAATGGAAAAATTACTCAAGCTGATCGAAGATTCCGCCCTGCGGATAGTAACGCTCGAAGGAACAGATCTGCCGGTTTTGGCGGAGATTCACAGTTGCTTTGAAAACATAGCTGCGCGGGCAGGAAAGATCGAGGCGGAGCCGGCTGAATTTATGCAAAACATAGCTTCGGTATCGGAGGCAACGGTGTCATTGATCGGGAAAATCATTCTTGACGAATTGAGCGACAAGAAACAAGCGATCAATGATATAGCTGAGACCGCTCAAATTTTGGAGCAGATGGTTCAATCGGTACTGCAGGGAAACCCGTGCACGGATATTAGTTTTCCGGAATCGCTGGAGTTGGCTGGGCAGGGTTCGTCTGCGCAGAAAAAGACTCAACCAAACGGAACAGCAGATTCGGTCATCACTGATGCTGCTGCGAATAATGGTGAAGCTGGGCAGGAATCATCTATGGGTAATTTAGAAATCTCCCTGCCGGATAATGTTGATGAGGACATATTCCGGGAATTCATAACCGATCAGCCGGATGTTTTGGAAAATCTGGAAGCGGCTATTATGGGGGCGGAAGCTGAACCGAGCGAGGAAAACCGGTTAAAAGTGAAAGGCATTTTGCACAATCTCAAAGGTGAATCGGGATTGATGGGGCTGGAAGAAATGTCTAAGTTGTGTCATGAATGTGAAAGCCTGCTGGAAAATGACGAAGAAGCGTTTCCGGCGGAAAAGTTACTGGCGGCCAAAGACAGCCTTGCGAATGCTCTGAATGCATTGGTGGAATCGGCGGCAACGGAGAACGGCGGTTCGGCAGAAACAACCGGTACGACGGAGCAAGTGAATTCAGCGGTCGAGACCGGCGAGGAAATGGGAGCGGCAAAAGCAGAGGTAGCGGCGGAGGCGGAGTGCTGCGAAGCTGATATAACCATTGCGGAGAACGACATTCCGCTGGTACGGGATTTTATTCAGGAATCATCGGAACATCTGGAATCGGCAGAAAACGATCTGCTGACCATCGAGGGAAATCCAGAAGACAACGAAGCGTTGAATGCCATTTTTCGTGCATTCCACACGATTAAGGGGGTGGCGGGATTCTTAAATCTTACACAGATCAGTTCTCTGGCACATACGGCGGAGAACATGCTGGACAAAGCCAGGAAAAAAGAATTACTACTGGAGGGAACCCGGATTGATGTGATTTTCGAGTCAATTGATGCTTCGAAACAAATGCTCAGCGACATTCAGCAGGCTATCGAAAACCACACAGCGGTAAAACCCTATCCGGACCTTAATCGTCTGATCAGCCACATCAAAGCCTGTACCGATGCTGAACCCACCGAGAGTCGTATCGGGGACATTCTGATGGAACAGGGCAGTGTCAAGGCATCCCAGGTTCGCCAGGCAGTACGCGAGCAAAAGTCCGATGCTAACGAACATAAAATCGGTGAAGTTATGATCGAAAAAGGAACGGCCTCAAAAGAACAGGTTGACCGGGCATTGAAACAACAAAAGGCAGGGACGGATTCAACCGGATCGGCACGGAAAAAGAGCGGAAATAAAAAACTGGCCAACGAAACTACTGTTAAAGTTACCACGAGTCGATTGGATTCTCTGATTAATATGGTTGGCGAGTTGGTTATCGCTCAATCAATGGTCAGCCAGGACATCGGCGAGCACGCCCGCAGTAACCAGAAACTGGAACGAAATGTTCGGCACCTCCACAAGATTACTCGCGACCTGCAGGAGCTTTCTATGAGCATGCGGATGGTTCCGGTCCAGGGGGTTTTTCAGAAAATGGCCCGTCTGGTTCGCGATCTGTCGCGCAAGGGAGGCAAGGAAATTGAATTCGTCGTGAGCGGTGCGGAAACCGAACTGGACCGGAATATGGTGGAAGCCATTGCCGATCCTCTGGTTCACATGATCAGGAATTCGGTGGATCACGGTATTGATTTCCCCGACGAACGTGAAAAAAACGGCAAAAAGCGAACCGGTAAAATACAACTTCGGGCGTTTCATCAGGGCGGCAATATTGTCATTGAAATTTCCGATGACGGACGTGGACTCAACCGTGAGAAAATCCTCAAAAAGGCCCTGGCTAACGGCATCGTGAAAGAGGGGCAGGAATTATCCGACCAGGAAGTTTACCGGTTGATTTTCCACGCGGGACTTTCGACGGCGGAAAAAGTTACCGATGTTTCCGGTCGCGGAGTGGGTATGGATGTGGTGCGAAAAAATATCGAATCGTTGCGCGGCCGGGTGGATATCGATTCGAAACCGGGGGAAGGTTCGATCTTCAGCATTCGTCTGCCGTTGACTCTGGCGGTTATTGACGGACAGGTGGTGAACGTGGGCAGCGAAAAATTCATCCTGCCGATTGTTTCCATTGAACAGAATTTACGCCCCACGGCGGATCAGATTTCGACGGTTCAGGGCGGACGCGGTGAAATGATGATGATTCGGGGTCAATTGTTGCCCATGATTCGTATTTATGAGCTTTTCGATGTGGTGCCGGACAAGACCGATCCTACCGAGGCTCTGATCGTTGTGGTTACCGACGGTGAGAATCGCTGCTGTGTACTGGTTGACGATCTGCTGGGGCAGGAGCAAGTGGTCATCAAAAGTTTGGGCGAATACCTCGGCAATATTACCGGGCTGTCAGGTGGAGCCATCCGCGGCGACGGCAATGTGAGCCTGATTCTTGATGTTCCGGGACTGATTACCCTGGCCAATCGTCACACGAAATCACCTGCTAAAACCGATACCAACAGTGAGTCTCAATCTGAAACCGATTCGGAATCCGAAACCGATGCAGCTGATGAATCCAAGCTCGTCTCGGCAGCAGAATAAAATTGCAGGAATATTCAATAATCCTCAAACCTTTTTAGTTGATATACCCAATGGGTATCATAGTACCTGGCAGGGCCTTTTCTAAAGGGCTGTCAGATCCCCGATCCAGTCGAGGACAAGCTTAGACTTACAAATTTAGTCAACATGGCTTTTTCATCTGGGAACGGTATAGTTTGGAGTATGGTTGATGTCGCCATTTATCACCGAAAGTGATCTAAGCCTGACCGAGGAGCAATTTATTCAGGTCAGCAACGCTATCTACAATCACTGCGGAATTAATCTGCACGACGGCAAGAAGACTCTGGTTCGGGCCCGCCTGGCCAAGAGGCTGCGTCAGAGTGATTTTAGCAATGTCAGCGAATATATTGATTTTGCCCTTTCGGCCGAGGGAAATAAAGAATTTCATAGCCTGGTTGATTCCATCAGCACCAATTTGACCAGTTTTTTCCGGGAAAAAGTTCATTTTGATTATCTCAAGAACAATTTTCTGCCCCAACTGCTTTCGAGCGGCAAGAACAGCATTCGTGTCTGGTCGGCAGGGTGCTCATCCGGGGAAGAGCCTTATACGCTGGCTATTACACTGCTTGAGACATGTGGAGATTATAGCGGCTGTGATATAAAAATCCTGGCAACTGATGTTTCACGGGAAATTCTGGATCGGGCCCGCCACGGCACCTACGAAAAAAAGAAGGTTGCCCCACTGAATCCACAGCAGCGGCAACAGTATCTGGTGCCTAACGTTATTGAAGGGCACAAGGTTTACCAGGTAAAAAACAATCTGCGTAATCTCATCCGCTTTAATTATCTGAACCTGATGGAGCAGTGGCCATTTAGAGGTCCCTTCGATGTGATATTCTGTCGAAATGTCATGATTTATTTTGATAAGCCTACGCAGGAAAAACTGATAAATCGGTTTTATGACTGCCTGGCACCCGGCGGGCTGTTGTGCATCGGTCATTCGGAATCGTTAACCGGCATCAACCATAAATATCGGTATGTTTTGCCGGCTACTTATTTAAAACCTTAGCAGTGCGGTTTCGCACTTTTTCTTGAGTGGCTCGGTTGGGTTTCGGTTCGGCAGGGCCTTTTTGGCCAAGCGGACGACAATTTTAAGCCGGTTCGATGAACTTTACGAAAGCACATTTTATTAAAAACCGTCCTAAAGACCC
>DAOWAK010000082.1 GCA_030634605.1 Sedimentisphaerales bacterium | reverse complement strand
TCCTAAACAAATTCGAATTAGCGAAATTCAAAACGAGGTCAGATAAATCAGAAGTGTATGGGGCAGCACAATTTCTTTCGCCCCGTTGGGGCTTGAAGATGAAGGGGGATTTATTCCGGTGGCTTACGCCACCGGCTATGCGCTCTTGCGCCCCTTCGGGGCTTTAGGTTTAAGATGCCGGCGAGACGCCAGCGGTACAGGGGGAGGGGTAAGAGATTTTGGGTGTTGGATCCCCGATCGGGGTCGAGGACAAGCTTTGAATTTTGGATGGATGTTTAAGGTGCTGCTGCGTAGGGGTTTGTTAAATATTTGGTGAGAAGACTCCATTTCCACGGGGGCTCGGGTGGTTGGTTGGGATAAGTAAGTTGGTGTGATGGAGATGGATTGACCCCCGCCTGGCAGCGGGGGCTTGGTTTGGATTATGGTGTGTGAGTTCGCACTGGGTGATTGTGTGATTGTTTAGAAGCAAGTGGTGTTTTGGGAGCGGGGGTCGTGGATGGTTTGGCCGTTGGTTAGGGCTCCTTTTAGGGCGGCGTTGCGGAAGGTGGCCATGAGGTCGTAATAGGTTTTGTTTAGGTTGACGGTGTTGGTCATTAAACCGGGGCGGTTCATGGGGAGTTGCTTAACGATTTTGCCGTCGGGGCGGATGAAGCAGCTGGGGTAAGGGGCGTAACGGGCGGAAGAATTAGTCATGCTGATCCAGAAATAGTTGGTGGCGGCGCGGCACTGCATGGTTTGGCGCATGATGAAGTTGTGGATAGAGGGGCCGTCCTGGCGGGCGTTGTAGAAGGACTGGAAGATGCAATCGACTTTCTGGCGTTTTAGTTCGGAGTAGAGTTCCGGAAAACGCAGGTCGAAACAAATTAAGAGGGCGCATTTGACGCCGTTGACGCGGAAGGTTACGAATCGGTTGCCGGGTGAGTAGTTATCCAGGTCGTCGGGGGTGCAGAATCTTTTGTCGTAGCGGTCGGTGATCTGGCCGCGGGGGTTGATGAGGTAGAGGCTGTTGTGGGGCTGGTGGCGGGTGAGCTGGTGGGTGCTGCCCAGGATTATCCAGAGTTGGTATTGGCGGGCGAGGTCCAGGATATTTTCGGTTTCGCGGCGGAGCAGTTGCCAGTCGATTTGATCGGTGGATTGCAGGTCGAAGCCGGCGTAGCCAGTGAGGGCGCATTCGGGGAAGTGAACCAGGTCGGCTTTTTTTCGGCGAGCCTGTTTGAGGAAGTCGCAAATATAGCGGCTGTTGCGGTTGATGGAGCTGCTGACGGGGAACTGGCAGGTGGCGACTTTGATTTTTCTGGAGGGCATGAGGTTTTTCTTTCCAGGAAAGCGTTAACGGTTTTTGAAGAAGCCACAGAGATCACAGAGGGTCAAGAGTTTTAGACACGGATTTTGAATGAAAGAATATACGAGTTTTTTATTTAGGCGTCGTCTTCTATTTCCTGGGTGTCCGGATTCTTTGCCGGGGGATTTTTATCTATGGGGAAGGAGATGATGAATGTGGTTCCGGCGTTGAGTTGGCTGGTGGCGTAGATGGACCCGCCCAGTTCGCGGATGGCGCCGTGGACGACGGAGAGTCCCAGCCCGGCGGAAGTCTGGTCGCCGCCGGAGAAGGTGCCGCGGGTGGTAAAGAAGGGATCGAAGATTCTGGTCAGGTCGCTGTGATGGATACCGCAGCCGGTGTCGCTGAATTTGAGGATGATTTCGTTTTTTTGCCTTTCGAGTGAAATTTTGACGGCTCCGCCTTCGAACATGGCGTTTTCGGCGTTATCGAGGAGGTTGCCCAGAATCTGGTGCATGCGCGTGCCGGGTACTTCGAAGATGGGGACGGCCTGGAGGTGGATTTCGAGTTTGATTTTTTTCTCGGCGAGCGGTTTTTCGACGAGATGAGTGAAGGTGAGCACGACTTCGGTAATGTCGGCCAAATCGAACTGGCGGGCGTCCTTCTCGGCGAAGGTGAGCAATGATTCGGTGATGTCGCCAATGCGTTCGGCGGCGTCGGCGGTCATCTTCAGAGCTCGTTGGGTTGCGTCTGGATTTTGTGAGGTCAGGGCGAAATCGACAAAAGTGGCGACGCCGCCAATGATATTGTTGAAGTGATGGGCGACGCCGGAAGCGAGAGTGCCGAGGGATGCTACTTTTTCGGTCTGGAGCAGTTGATGTTCGAGTTTTTTACGGTTGGAAATGTCGCGGATCCAGGCGGCCAGCCCTAGAATTTCGTTTTTATCGTCGAGCACAGGGGTGATAACTACCGCCAGGGTGAGTTTTTGGTCATTGGGGTCCTGGTAATCAATTTCGAAGTCGGCGACCTGGCGATTGATTACGGCGCGCTGGAGAGCGCGATGGAGCAGGGTTCGTCGGTGTACGGGAACGATTTGCTCAATGTGGTGGCTGAGCATTTCGGCGGATGGGCGATTGAAGAGCTTTTCGGCTTGTTGGTTCCAGTTGACGATGATTCCCTGGCAATCGGTGCCGATTATGGCAAAACTGGAACAATTGAAAAGGTGTCGATAATACTCGGACTGAATGTCAGTCATGTTAAAACTCGGTTAATCCTTTAGAGATTGCCTTTATTGAAAGTAAAATTGCCGGACTCTCGCAAGATTATAGGGCCACTTATCTTATTTCGGCAAAAAGAGGTTATTTATTCAGGTTCATTTTTCAACATTTTGCCGGTTTTTACGGAGGGGCTGATGATAACCACCAGTTGAAAGTTATCGGCTCCTTCGTTGCGGGTCAGGAATAATTGTCCTAGTTTACCGGCGGGGGTTAGCTGCGGCTTGGAGGCAAGAACAATGAAATAATTCTGGGGCAGGGTGCCGGAAAGGGTTAGGTTCTCGAAGGTGATGATGGGTGTTTTGACGACACGTTGGAGTTTTCCGAATTTGTCACGATCGAATTTGCTTTGGTGTTCGAAGCTGTGGAATTCCGGGGCGATATTGATGTAAATAGGTTGTTCAAGGGGGTTCTGGGGAGCCAGGAAGCAGTTTACGGCAAAGGCGCAGTCGCCGTTTTCGAAAGTATAGCCTCTGGCGGAACCTTTGGTTTCGGAAATGAACAGAGAGGTCGGTTGATCGAACCAGAAAACGGGGAATTTCGCGACGTCTTTTAAATTTCGAAACAGGGCGGTGGATTGAGTCTGGGAGGCGGCCCCGAGAGAAGCCAGCTCCTGCCGGAACCGGGGCCAGGAATCCTGTTCGGCGATGGCGACGTACAAACCGTTGGCCTGCCAGGTGCGCAGGATGTCCGCGGAAAAACCGATCTGGTCCAGAAAGTTTGCGGGCAGGGATGATTTGAATTCAAGGGCGTCATGGTTTTGCCAGAATTCAGTTGCTGTAATATCGATGTGACCGGGCAGTTCGAGGGGGAAAAAGGAACAGGTTACGATAATAACTTCGTCGGTGTTGATTTCCGCCGGATTCCGGAAAGGGGTTTCTTCGAGGAATTCCGGGGCGGATTCCTGGTTGCAGCTGAGGATTAACGAAGCCCAGCTCAGCAAAAATATTATTATTAATGAACGAACGAGCAACACTTAACTCCTGCCTGGCAATGAATTGGGTCATGGTAGCCTTGATTGTGGATGATGTCAACTATCTTTACAATAGTTGGGAAATGGCAAATTTCGTCAAATGATGGTCTTTGCAGCCGACGGTTGATAATGCGGCTGGTCCGGTGGGATTGGCTGCCAACGGACAGCGGGTCCGTCAGGCGGTCTTTCTGGCCACTGCTTGACCGGAAAGGGCATCTTGAGTGCGAATTTAGCCTGGCTGGTGGGTGGTTCCGGGACCAAAAATAGCGGTGATAATCAGATTCGATGCGGAGGCAAAAAAGCTTTTCGGCAGGCTGACTGTTCGTAAGTGCTTGCAAGACAGGGAATTACCTGCTTACAGGATATGTAAGTTACGAAATTTGTACTTGCCTGAGACCTGATTTTTTGCTAACATCAATGGTTTACGCAAATTGGATTATTTGAAAATTTAAACTGAAATTCAACGTTGTTGGTTTGTTGCCCGGGGCAAAGAAGACTTTTGAAGAGGTCCTGAGGCTGAACAAGGAGTTAAGGAGTTAATATGACTAAGGCGCCATGGATTGATTACCGACCGGAGATCAAGGTACTTGACTGTACGGTTCGTGATGGTGGATTGATTAACAACCATCTGTTTGAAGACGGCCTGGTGAAGGCGGTTTATGACACCTGTATTGAGGCGGGTGTCGATTATATCGAGCTGGGCTACAAGGGCGACAAGAAGATTTTTGCCCCTGATAAGCACGGAGCCTGGAAATTTTGCGCTGAAGATGATATTCGGCGGATCGTAGGTGATAATGAGGCGGACATCAAGATATCGGTGATGGCGGATGCGGAAAAGACCGATTATAAGCGTGATATTGAGCCGCGAGAGAAAAGCGTTATCGATCTGGTACGGGTGGCGACTTATATCCATCAGATTCCGACGGCAGTGGACATGATTAAGGATGCTCACGATAAGGGTTATGAGGTAACAGCTAATCTGATGGCGCTTTCGACGGTACAGGATCGGGAGCTGGATGAGGCGTTGCATATTCTGGCGGAGAGTCCGGCGGATGCGTTGGTAATTGTCGATAGTTACGGCACGCTGTATTCGGAACAGATACGTGATTATGCCAAGCGTTTTCTCAAGGCCGCCAAAGGAACCGGCAAGGAAGTGGGGATTCACGCGCATAATAATCAGCAGTTGGCTTACGCCAATACGATTGAAGCGATAGTCGTGGGGGTGAACCGTCTGGATGCCACGATCAGCGGTATTGGTCGGGGGGCGGGCAACTGTCCAATGGAACTGCTGTTGAATTTTTTGAAAAATCCCAAATTCAATTTGCGGGCGATAATCCAGTGCATTCAGGATCATTTCATTGATCTGGGTAAGGAGATGGAATGGGGTGCACTGATACCTTACATAATTACAGCTCATTTCAATCAGCACCCGCGCAGCGCGATTGAACTGCTGGACAGTGACAAGCGGGATAACTTTGTTGAGTTTTATGATCGCTGGAATGAGTCTTAATCAGTAGAGCAGCATGGGCCAAGGCCCATCCTACGGTAATTAGTTGCTGTTGCGGAAGACGTTTTTTTTAATCATACAATTTTGCACCTTTGCGCAAGCCTGCTATTAGGCCGAAATACTGGATTCCCGCTTTCGCGGGAATGACAAAATGTGGTTTCCGCAACAGGAACTAATTAATAGAGGTTTCCTTAAGCCAGAGGTGAAAAATGGAGGGGGGATTATGCAAAGTGCCGATTTTATCGGTGAACCGGGGGTGGTTTGGCCGCATGGCGGGGTGATCCATTTCTGCTTGCTTTAGCGGTTGAGATTTAATAGAATGATGATTCTGTATGGATTTAACGGAATTGGTTTTGTAATTAGTACCTGTTGCGGAAAACGTTTATTTGTCATTCCCGCGCAAGCGGGAATCCAGAATATTGCACAAAACCGCTGTTTCGGGCCACTGGACCCCCGCTTTCGCGGGGGTGACAGTCTTCCCGCAACAGGTACTAATTAATTGACTTGGAGACACTTATGGCGGACTACCGAGATTTGAACGGCAAGATGATCAGGCTGGGGAAACAATCGTTGAATATGTGTGCCGCGGCGGGCAGTGGGCATCCTTCCAGTTCTTTGTCATTGGCTCATTTGACAACGGCGTTGATGTACCGGGTGATGCGTTACGATCCGAAGGATCCCTGGAATGCCGGCTCTGACCGGTTGATTCTGTCGGAAGGGCACGCGGTGCCGGTGGTATATGCGGCTTATTGCGATTTGGAAGGGGTGGCGGGGACGAAAGAAAAGCCGATTACGCTGAAGTTCGAGGACGCGTTGACGCTGCGGGAGGCGGACAGTCTGCTGGACGGTCATCCCAGTCCGGCGGTGGGATTTCCATTTTTTGACGCGGCGACCGGATCCCTGGGGCAGGGCCTCTCGGTGGCGGCGGGTCTGGCGGGTGCAGCTCGGCTGGACGGTTCGGATCGAAAAATCTACTGCATTATCGGGGACGGCGAAAGCCGCGAGGGGCAGATCTGGGAAGCGGTGGATTTTATCGTCGATCATAAGTTTACAGCTGTGCGGATGATTTTCAATTGCAATGGCCAGGGGCAAAGCGATTATGTTTCTCAGCAGCAAAGTGCTGAGGTGCTGGAGAATAAGCTGATTGCGTTTGGTTGTGAAGTTAAGGTTATTGACG
>DAOWAK010000193.1 GCA_030634605.1 Sedimentisphaerales bacterium | reverse complement strand
GCCCCCAAAGTCAGCCCCCACCTGAGCAACTTAGCGGTTTTTTTGTTTTTTTTAGTGTTCATGACTACCTCCGGTGCTGTCTGAAACTAATATTATCGTGCTTTAGTTCAGCTTGAGCTGCCGTTAATCCTTATTATAACAATATTTCACTATATTAGACACTCACGAAACCAGCCTGGTTAGTTCAAAGTTAGCTGGATACCGGCCAAAATCACAAAAAACATGTAAGTGTTTTAAACTTAAGAGTTTATATTAGATAGCCTTACATAATTGGCACATTAGCAAAAAAAGCGTTATAATCGTGTTGTATAAAAATATTTAACCGACTATTCCTATTGAATAGTGACCGGAAGATCAACTCTGAACAGGAGCGGCTGAATGGCTGAAAAAATAACCCTGGCGACCTTAAAAAAGCAAAAATCCCAAAAGCAGCCCATCACGATGGTGACCTGCTACGATTTTGCTTCTGCCGTATTGGCTCAGCAGGGTGGTATTGACAGCGTGCTGATTGGTGATTCGTTGGCCCAGCTAATGCTTGGCCACTCCAGCACCATCAATGCCAGGATGGAAATCATGATTGCCCTGTCCGCAGCTGTAAGACGTGGTGCCCCAGACGTTTACATTGTTGGAGACATGCCCTTTCTCAGTTATCAGGTGAGCATCGAAAAAGCCATTGTCAATGCCGGAGAGTTCCTGACCCGGGGCGGCTGCGATTGTGTGAAGGTCGAGGTTGACCACCGGCACTTGCCCACTGTTTTGGCACTAGCTGCGGCGGGGATTCCGGTAATGGCTCATCTGGGATTGCGTCCCCAGTCGCTGGGGCAAATCGGGAAATATGCTGTGCACGGCAAAACCGCTGAAGCCGCGGTAGAACTGGCGGAATTGGCGAAAAAAATGGAAGCAGCCGGGGCCTGCTCGATTTTACTCGAATGTGTTCTCGCCCAGGTGGCAGGGGCCATCGCCGAGCGGACGGAGTTGCCGGTGATCAGTTGCGGCAGCGGCCCGGAATGCGATGGTCAGGTGCTGGTTTGGCACGATCTGCTCGATTTACCCGGGGCCGGAACCGCGAAATTTACCAAAAAATACGCAAATATCGGCTCCCAGATTCAAAAAGCCCTCGCTGAATATGCCGATGAAGTCCGCCGGAAACGGTTTCCCCAGGCCGAGCACTGCTACAATATGAAGCCAGAGGAACTGCGAAAGTTCAAGGAGCAACTCCAGAAATCGGATTTCTGAATCGGTTTTCGTCTGCGTATGGAATTTGCCGCGAAAAAATCTATATAATCGATTAGTGCAGATTGGGATTTTGTTACGAACATCCGGGCCTTAGCCTCCGTTTATATACATATTAATAAGGATTAGTTATGAATATGTGGACTACCGACAAGAAAAGAAGTGTAAATCGTTTGTTTCTGTTAACTGTCAAGCTGTTTTTGGTGGCTGTGATCTGCGGTGCGGCAATCAGTTCTGGCGCCGAGAATCCGGCTGGGCCGCTTTCAGAAAGCGAAAAAGCGGCGGTTTCGCAGATTAACAATGTTTTTCGCCGTGCTGTCGAACAGGTCAGCCCTGCGGTGGTTTCGATCCAGGTTTCTAAAAATGGCTCCGACAATATTATTCCTCAGGAGTTCAACATCGGCCTGGGCAGCGGCTGCATTATCGATAAGCGGGGCTACATTATCACCAACAACCACGTCGTCGAAGACACCGATAAGGTTGAGGTCATTCTTGCCGACGGCAAGCGTTTCAAAGCCATCGAAAAGATGTTCGATCCAGCTACCGACCTGGCTATCATAAAAATTGACCCCCAGGGCGAGGAACTGCCCCAGGCCCGGTTTGGCGATTCGGACCAGCTCAAGGTGGGTGATTTCGTCCTGGCCATCGGCAATCCATTCGGACTGGACCAGACCGTTACCGCCGGCATCGTCAGTTATAAAGGTCGCGAAACCCGCATCCTGGGCCAGTGGGGCATCGAGGATTTCATCCAGACCGACGCCGATATCAACAAGGGCAACAGCGGCGGGCCTTTGGTTAACCTCTATGGCGAAGTGGTTGGTATCAATTCCAACATTCTCACCCCCACCGGTATTTCGGCAGGCTACGGTTTTGCCGTGCCCAGCAAGATGGCCCGGCGTGTAGCTAATCAGCTCATCGAAAATAAAGAAGTCAAGCGCGGTTGGCTCGGAGTACGCATGATCGATCTGGACGGCATCGAAAACATGCGTCCCGAACTGCTGGAATCCATCCTTACCAAAAAACAGCTCGATGTTCTGATAAAAATCGAGGATGGCACCCAGGGCGTTTTCGTTACCGAGGTGGTTAAGGATTCGCCTGCTGATAAGGCCGGCATCAAAGACAGCGACCTGATTACCGAGATCGACAAACAAAAAATGGAAACCTCGCGCAAGTTGCGCGACTATATTGCCACGCTCGCTCCTGAAACCGTTATTCGTTGCAAACTGATTCGAGACAACCAACTGGAAAATGTTACTGTTACCCTGGGCGACCGGGGTGTGGCCCGGGCTGAGCAGGAAAAGAAAACCGTTACCCGTAATAACATCCCCCTGCCGAAAAACTGGCCCTTTGCCCCGGAACAACCCCAGACGCAAAAACCCAAACTCGGCATCGGCGTGGAACTGCTCACCGAAGAATCCGCCCGGGAATACGGTTATGAAAACGACGACCTTGGTATGGTGGTGATCCGTTACGTCGAGCCGGACTCGCTGGCGGACAAATTCCGTCTTAAAATCGGCGACCTCATCGTCAGTATTGAAGGGAAGGAAATCTCCTCGGTCGAACAATTGAAAGAGCTGGTTTCCAAGGCCGACCTCGAAAATGAGGGTCTGACTATCAAAATCCGCAACCGCCAGGGTATCCAGGAAAAAACCATTGTCAGCAGCGGTATCTGATCGACAGATCCACTGCGGCTGAGGCAACTGACCTGGATAGAGCCGGGTTTATTTGACAGTTCTCAATTCTAACGGTAAGCTAGCCTTTTGGATCAGGTTTTGTCCGGCTGTTCTTCTGTTTTTACTAACAAACGCCCTGGACAAGGCCTCGAAAAGAGCTTTTTCACTCTGACAAAATGAGTTATCGCAAGGCTAACAGGATAAAAACGTTGTCCTTGACGCATTTTGTTAGGGTAACTTAGAGCGAATCGACCTGAACAATATGGACGAATATGAAAAAAGTTAAAAAGCCTGCTAAAGTTCAAAGCAAAACTTCAAAACAACCAGAGGACAAACCGCCGGCTGCCGATTCGGGCCAGCAGCCAGATCTTCCCGATCAAAACCAGCCCGAGCAGTCCGACAGTTCCGAACAACCACCTTGGCCCTTCAACGGCAGTGTCAGCCAGGTTGACACCGACACGATTGATCCGGACCTGATCGATGTTAATTCCACCCTGATCGACATTCCCAAACCGGTCCCGGCCAAGAAACCTGCTTCGGCGAAAAAATCCACCGCCCCACGCAAAACCAAAAAAAAACCGCCCCAGCCCATTCTCGACGACGACGCCGAACACCTGACTATTCCGGAAGAGCTGGGCATTTTGGCTTTGCGTAATGCCGTGGTCTTTCCCGGAACCGTTATTCCCCTGGCTATCGGCCGACCCCGCAGCCAGCGTCTGCTCGGTGAGGTCATGGGCGAAGGCCCCTCTCGACCCGGTGAAAAAATTCTTGGTGTCATCACCCAGAAAGATGCCACGGTCGATTACCCCGGCTACAACGACTTGTACAAAGTTGGAGCCGTCGTTACCGTGCTCAAACAGATCAAGCAATCCGACGGGCAGAAAAGTTATGTTGTTCACGGGTTGGTCCGCTTCCGGATCGTCGAGTGGCTAAGCAGCAAACCTTACCTCAAGGCCCGCATCCAGG
>DAOWAK010000263.1 GCA_030634605.1 Sedimentisphaerales bacterium | reverse complement strand
GGAAAAGCCTTTCAATATCGAAGAATACCTCGGCGACGCCTGGTCCATGATTCCCGAAGGCAAAATTCACAAAGTCAAATTGCGTTTTTCACCCATGGTTGCCGCCAACGTCGCCGAAGTGCTCTGGCACCGAAAACAAAAACTCATCTGGCACGAAGACAGCTCGCTCACCTTCGAAGTAACCGTGGACGGCCTGACCGAAATAAGCTGGTGGATTCTAGGCTACGGCGACCAGGTCGAAGTCCTCGCTCCGGCACCACTGCGGAAACGGGTAACGAAAATCGCCCAGCGAACTGCCGAACTCTATGCCGCCGGGGACGGGGAATAAATTATGCGCGCAGTGATACAGCGGGTTAAAAACGCTCGGGTTGAGGTTGATAAAAAAATCGTCGGGCAAATCACCGCGGGCCTGCTGGTTTATCTCGGCGTGGGAAAGAACGATTCCCAAACCGACGCCCAGTTCATAGCTGAAAAACTGATAAACCTCCGCATTTTCGCCGACGAAAACAACAAAATGAATCTCAGCGTCGCCGATACCGCCGGGCAAATCCTGCTCATCAGTCAGTTCACCCTCTACGGCGATTGCCGCAAAGGACGCCGACCCGGCTTCGATGCCGCCGCCTTGCCCGATCACGCCACACAACTCTACGAACACGTCATCGAGCTGATCCGCCAACAAAGCATAACCGTCCAGGCCGGCATCTTCGCCGCCCGCATGCACGTCTTCAGCGAAAACGACGGCCCCGTAACCTTCATGCTCGACAGCGCAAAACTTTTCTAACCCCACCCACCAAAAGCCCCCTCCGCTAGGAGGGGGTTAACATGTACCGCCAGCATCCTGCCGGCAATTTTATCCCTCCCAAAAACCACCATCCCCGCCCCGCGTGCCACCTTTCTGCGTACTCGCCCAGAGGTGCAAAACGGGTGGCATGCTTACACGCAGCTTAAGCATGTCTTTCCATCACCTTTTCAATAATAATGCTTCTTATTTCGCGCGGTTAGGGTTGCCGATCGTTTTTGCGCCGCATCCCGCAATTCGTCAAAATCATCCGGATAATCATCACCGGCGTAAGCTTCAATCAGCAGCTCCTTCTGCGACTTCTCAAAATACTTCTCCACCAGCGACTGATCCAGATTACCCAGATCGCCCCCGCGGTCCTGAACTTTCTCCGTCTGCCGGATCATCGGATGCAGATCGATAATCGCAAAATCATAACCCTCATCTTTGGTTTTCAAAAAAAGATGCTTAGCTGACAAATTCGGAAAGCTGATTTTCTCGTCATGAATTTTCCGGATGAACCTGCCCATGCAGCAGATCAGTTTCTCTTTCTGCTCCGCCCCCAGAGTTTCCCATTGGTTCTTCACAAATTCCGTCAGGCAAGGCTCCGCCAGCGTTTCGGTAACAATAAAAGATCTCTTCTCAATCGCCGCCACCCCGCAATAAAGCTGCTCCCCATAACACATCGGCTTATAGGTGTCGATCCCCTTGCTCAGCAGCAACTGGGCGTTTAGCCATTCCACTTCCGCCTGGGAGTACAGCCGACCAAAATTCCGCCACGTAAATGCAATTTCCTTAACCGTCGGCCGAAAAAACCACTTAATAAAAAACCGCCGAGCCTCATCCCCCTCACCCAGCTCAAACGGAATCACCGTGCGGGACTTGCCCGGCTTGGCTTTGTGGTCCCGACAGAATTCAAAAAAATCACCAATCTTTTCCAGCCCCGCCGCCCGAAAAATCTCTTCCTGCCCCGAACCGAATACCACAACTTCTTTCAACGTAAATCCTTATATATCAATAATTAACAATCAACGCCAGTCGCCCGCACCCCCGCCGACTCCGCCGCATTATCCCACAAACCACCCCCCATAGCAAAATTTTCCGAAACTTTTTATCCACTCAACGCTCGATCAACGAACAAAATCCAGAATCATCTGGAGATTGGCTCAAAAACAGGTAAACTAAATCAGGCGTAGAATGTAGGATGGGCTTCAGCCCATGCTGCTCTAGCTGTTTATATAAGGAATTTTATGAGTTACTATAAAACAACACCATTCAGTGGCAATGTAGAAAAAGCACTCGAAGTCGCCTGGAACACCTTTCTTCCCCATGGCTTCACCGTAACTGAAAATACCGCCGAATCTATAGAACTCACCGGCCCCGGCTCCCTCATGGCCAAGGGCCAGGACCCTGCGGTTGGCATCTCAAAGATTTCAATCTCCGCTGCCCACAATGAACTTTCCATCAAAGCCGAGTTCGGCGGAATTAACAAAACCGTAAAATTCATGATCCTTTTAATTGTTAGCCTGAGTGTATTTTTTTTAGTGCTTTTCGGAATATTATTCAATAAGGAAATGCCGACTGCACGCATAGTTCTTTTATCACTAGGCCCCCTTATCCCCTGGCCAATCGTTATCCCTCTCATGGCCATTTGGATGAAATCCCGAGCCACCAAAACCCTCAACGCCCTCTTAACCAACATAACTACGCTCGCCTAGATTCTCAGGTGTAGCCCCGGACAATAAGTAGGGCGGGCTGTGCCCGCCATTTCGTACAGTGTATAATATATCAGATAAATCCTGTTAAATTCTTTGGATTTCTTGAGTTTGCTTAACCCGCCGATGAAAAAGCTGTCAGCCATCCATCTTGTCAATCATGCGTCTGGCTGAATTCTCTTAAAATAAAATCATGCTCATCCTGTAATCCTGTCAAAAATTCTTAAATTTCTTCTTTGTCTTTAAAATCTGCGTTAATCTGCGGTTTCAAAAGGATTTATGTAAATTTCACCCGGCAAATCCACCGAGCCAAACGCGCGACAGCCCTTTTTTAAAAATCGCAAAAAACTGCAAAAAACACCCAACTTTGCCTAATTTCTCATCGATTTCTCTCAATTACTACCCAACTTCTACTATACTTTTCGCACTCAATTTGATCTTTTCGCGCTTTTG
>DAOWAK010000262.1 GCA_030634605.1 Sedimentisphaerales bacterium | reverse complement strand
AACTTTGCGGTGCAGGTCGCGGGTGTTGAGGTTGGCAAAGCTGCCGTCAGCACTGCTGGTGGTGCCCAGGTCGATCACGGTAGGCAGCTGGACTGGTTTGGGGGCGGGCAGACCGGTAACACGCAAGCCGCCGGTGTAGTGCTGGACGCGAACGCGGATTTCGGAGAGGAACTCCGGTCGGGCAAGTTCGACTTCGTAGCCGTCGCCGAGGTAAAATTTTCCGCCGCCGGGTTTGAATTCGTATTGGCGGCCGGCGGTGGTGATGACGGTTATGATGTGCAGCCGAACGTGGGCGTTGCCGGAGAGGTGCTCGACCCTGATTTTGCGATAGGGAATTTTTCGGGTGCGCTGGTCGGTGTAGTAAACGGCGTCGCTGCCTTTGGCGGACGAGGTTACGCCCAGATAAGTCGGGGGGGGCGGTGCGTCAGGCTGCTGGACGACGGGCGGGATTGGTTCGGTGCCCGGCGGGGGAACGATTTTGATGCTTAGTTGTTTTTCGTAGGCACGGACCAGGGCTTTGAGCGCGGCGAGAGATTCGATCATCTGGTCTTTGGTGTTTTCGCGGGCATAGACATTTTTATGGCTTTGGCGGAAGAGGTTCTGGGCTTCGGAGAGGATTTCGTCGCTAAGGACGATTTTTTCGGCATCGCCAGCCCAGACGGTTGCGGAGAGCAGTAGAATTCCAATAAAAGTGATTTTCTTAAACATAACGTTATCCTTTCAAAAGATAGCCACAGAGGGCACAGAGAACACAGAAAAATTTAATTTTGTTATTATTCACGGTTCATATAATTTTATAGATGATACTATGTGCGATACTACATCACAATTTCATTTTCTTTGTTTAATAAGACACGAAAAATTTCGTTAGGTTAGAATATTATAATGGAAATCGATATGTTAAGCAAAAGTGCAGGCGGGCAATCTTCATCTTCTGGATTCCCGCTTTCGCGGGAATGACAACGCCAGTTTTTTGCACCCCAATAAAAAACCCCCGGGGGAAATCCCTGGGGGTTTGGTGTTTAAGGTCGGGTATGTCAGTGTTGCTTATTTTTTCAGGCGATCATGGAGGGCGGCGTGCTGTTTGGAGATTTCATCCGGGAGCCGATCGCCGAACTGTTTGAAGTATTCGGAGATGCCTTGCGCTTCGGTTTGCCAGGCGTCGGGATCGATACTAAGCAGTTTTTCGATGATGCCTTCGGGTAAATCCAGTCCGGTCATATCGAGGTCCTGGGGTTTGGGGATGTAGCCGATGGGGGTTTTTTCGGCACCGACTTCGCCATTTGCGCGCTCGAGAATCCATTCGATGACACGAAGGTTTTCGCCGAAACCGGGCCAGAGAAAATTGCCGTTTTCGTCCTGGCGGAACCAGTTGACGTGGAAGATTTTAGGAGGATTTTTGATTTTGGTACCCATATTTAGCCAGTGGGCGAAATAGTCAGCCATATTATAGCCGCAGAAAGGCAGCATAGCCATGGGATCGCGACGGACTTCGCCGATTTTGCCGAACTGAGCGGCGGTTCTTTCGCTGGCCATGGTGGCGCCGACATAGACGCCGTGGTTCCAATCGAAGGATTGATAGACCAGCGGGGCCAATTTAGCGCGTCGTCCGCCAAAGATAATTGCGGAAATATTTACGCCATGGTGATGGTCCATTCGATATGAATGAGTCGGACACTGTGAGATGGGCGCGGTAAATCGACTATTTGGATGAGCGCCGGTTATGGTTTTGCCGTTTTCGTCTTTGGTGCCTGGTTTCCAGGGTTGGCCTTTCCAGTCGTAAGCACCTTGGGCAGGAGGATCGCCGTCGCCGTCTTCCCACCAGACGGTTTTGTCCGGATTGAACAGTACGTTGGTGAAGATGGTGTTTTTCTGAACGGTTTTAACCGCGTTGGGATTGGATTTCATGTTGGTACCGGGAGCAACGCCGAAGAAGCCGGTTTCGGGATTGATGGCCCAGAGTTTCCCGTCGGAATCAACTCTCATCCAGGCGATGTCATCACCGACGGTCCAGATTTTGTAACCCTTGGCCTGCAAGCCTTCTGGGGGGATGAGCATGGCAAGGTTGGTTTTTCCGCAGGCACTGGGAAAAGCGGCGGCGACATAATCTATTCGTCCGGAAGGTCTTTCGATGCCCATGATGAGCATGTGTTCGGCAAGCCACATTTCTTTTCGAGCAACATAACTGGCGATCCGAAGAGCCATGCACTTTTTTCCGAGCAGGACGTTTCCGCCATAGCCGGAGCCGACGGACCAGATGGCGTTGTCTTCGGGAAAGTGCATGATGAGGCGTTTTTCGATATCCCGTTCGGCTTTGCCGTGGAGACAGCGGGTGAATTCGCCGTCAGTGCCGAGCTGATCGAGAACCTGCTGTCCGGCACGAGTCATGATAAGCATGTTGAGTACGACGTAAATACTGTCGGTGAGTTCCACGCCGATTTTGCTGAATTCGGAGCCGACCGGTCCCATCGAAAAGGGGATGACGTACATGGTGCGGCCCTTCATGGAGCCGTTGAAGATTTCGGCGGCACGACGATAACCATCAGCCGGGGTCGCCCAGTTGTTGTTGGGGCCGGCGTCTTCTTCCTTCGAGGTGCAGATGAAGGTGAGATTTTCGGTGCGGGCGACGTCGTTAACGGCGGTACGGTGGTAACAGCAGCCGGGGAGTTTTTCCTGGTCGAGTTCAATGATTTCGCCCGTGTCATAGGCCTGTTTCGTCAGTTCGGCTTTTTGCTTATCTGAGCCGTCAATGAAGACGATCTCGTCGGGTTGACACATTTTGGCCATTTCGTCGATCCACTGGTTCAATTCCTGGTGTCTGGTTAGAGACATTTCTAAAACTCCTTTTCTGTTGGTTTTGCGCATAAAACTAGGTGGGCAAAACGTTTACATAATGCTCTGGCAAAGAATAACGGTATCCAAAGCCTAGAAATCCTAGCAAAATTGTAGGTATGAGTCAAACTTTTTTGCCGATTTTTT
>DAOWAK010000300.1 GCA_030634605.1 Sedimentisphaerales bacterium | reverse complement strand
TAAGGCGATAGTGGACGTCGCGAGTAAAGAAGTAAGGCAGTTGCTGGAAGATCATCGCGAGCAGATGGAGAGTATTAAAGATGCTTTGCTGAAGTACGAAACGCTGGACGGTGAAGAGGTGAAATTGCTGCTGGAGGGGAAAACCCTGGATCGTCCGACGGTGACAGATTTGCTGGAGGCGGAGCAGCAGGCTCAGAAGGATAAAAAGGCTGAAAAGCCGGAGGAGAAGCAGCCGGGGCCGTTGACGGATGATGGATTGACCAGGCCGATGCCGCAGCCGGGAGTAGGGTAGTTTTTAATGACGAATGTTAAAGAAATACTAAATCCTAATATCTAAGCTTGTCCTCGACCCGATCGGGGATCCTAAACAAATTCTAATTTTCAAAATATAGAAATCCAAAACAATATGGCGGGCACGGCCCGCCCTACAAGATTTTTAGTTCGGATTAACAGGATTGGTGGAATGGGGAATGGGGTTTTATGATGGGTGTGGCGTCTGAAGGAGCATGCTTAAACCGCTACGCGGCGTAAGCATGCCACCCGATCTGCGGTGGGCAGAGACAGGTTTTTTTGGGGGGGAGTTTCATTTCATTTCAGGATTATCAGAAAATGTGCATGAATAGTGTTTGAGATGGGGGGTGAAAATGCCGATTTATTTGGATAGGTAGTGCAATATGTTGAGAGGAGAAGTCCGATAACGCCGGGAAGATTAATAGCAGTGCCGGAATGATTGTAAATGTTCACGGCAACCAAGATGAAACCGCCGATAGACGCCGATGAACGCTGATTATTTCGCCCTTTCAGGGCTTAAAAAAAACTAAGGCCGCTTACCCAGGGCTTTGCCCTGGGCTATTCCCCGATCTGGTCGAGGACAAGCATATTATGCCCCGTTGGGGCGGGTTTTCCCCCGCCTGGCAGCGGGGGCTTTTTGGCGGAAGTTGTTTTTTTTCTGCGAACGGTTACGAATACTTTTGTTTGATTGAAATACAAGAAAGCGGTTGAAATGCCGATAATGTTGCGAGTTGAAGAGCTGGAACCGGGGATGGTTTTGGCGAGCAGTATAATGAATGAGTTCAGCGTGTTGCTGGCCCACGGTCGCAAGTTGAACGAGTTCGATATAAGTGCTCTGGGCCGGAAGATGCCAGAAGTTATGGTTCAGGTGGTGGATCCGGTGCTGGATGAGATGGTGGACTTTCAGGATGATTCGCACGACCGTGAGGTTTCGGTCGAGGTAAGGCGAAATATCGCATCGGTTACCAAAAAGGTCAGCCAGCAGGTGCGGATGGGCGTTGCTCTGGATGCGGACAATGTGGCGGGTATGCAGAAAGTTATCGAAGAGATGATGGCTTATCTGCAGGATAATCCGGTTACGACAGCGATAATCGAGCAGAGCGGCGGCTGGTGTGATTATCTGCAGGAGCACAGTGCGAATGTTTTTTATCTGAGTCTGGTAATTGGCAACACGTTGCGGAATTATGTCAAGCTGGAACGCGAGCGTTTAAGTGCCGCGCGAACTCTGAGCCGTGCGTTGAATCTGACGCCGTTGGCGACGGCGGCGATGTTTCATGATATTGGGATGGTGCCGCTGGAGCATTTGTACGACAAGGAAGGACCGCTGAGCGAAGAGGAAAAGGCGCTGGTTCGGGCACATCCGACGCAGGGTGCGGCGATGCTGCCGGACGAAATTGATCCGATGGTACGCATGGTGATTCGTCAGCATCATGAAAACATGGACCAGACGGGTTATCCGGAACAATTGGCGGGAGACAAGATCAATATTTTTGCTCGAATCATTCGAGTTGCGGATGCTTACGCGGCGGCGATATCAGGCAGAGTTTATCAAAGTGCGAAAAGTCCGATTCCGGTGTTGTACGAGATGCTGTATGGTAAATATCGCGACTTTTATGATCCTGTTGTGTTGAAGGTGTTTGCGAGCATAACCAAGCCCCTGCCGATTGGTGCGAAGCTGAAGCTGGAGTCGGGCAAATGGGCAGTGGTGGTTAAGCACAATCGGGAAAATCCGTTCAAGCCTGTGGTGATGGTGGCGTTCGATGAGTGGGGAGATCCGCTGGGTAAAGATGAATTGGTTGGCCCTTTTGCGTTGGGTGAACGGGGCGATATTAAAGTGAAATCGTTCGGTGATGAGGACATTTCGTTTTTGAACACGCTGGAAGATCAGCCGGGCGGGTTGGTATTGGCTGAGGTCGAGCGAGGTCTGGATACGATGCTGGAATTTTGTTACCCGTAACCCAGATAAACTGGAAATCCTAAGCACTAAATCAAAAGTAATCCACCAGCTGTGCTGGTGAGAATTCATAAGGCTCTGCCGTTCCCGCGAGATTATAGTGGTTCTTTCTCAACCAATGTTACAAGGGCAAAAAGAACCATCATGC
>DAOWAK010000022.1 GCA_030634605.1 Sedimentisphaerales bacterium | reverse complement strand
GTTGCCCACGTTTTCGATAAAAAGGTGCTCGACTTTATCCAGGGCAAGTTCATCCAGCCCACGGGCGACTTCGCTAGCCGAGAGATGGCAACCTTTGCCGGTGTTGATCTGGATGGTCTGGGCGCCAGCCTTTTCCAGCCGCTCGGCATCACGGGTGGTCTGCAAATCACCCACCAGCACCGCACAACGCGCAGCTCCCAGTTGCTCGATGGTTTTTTCCAGCAGGGTGGTTTTCCCGCTGCCCGGGGCGCTCATCAGGTTAATGGTTCGCACCGACGCCTCATCCAGCCGTTGCCGGTTCTCCTGGGCCAGGGCATCGTTAGCTTTAAGAACATTCTCAACTACTCTAATTTTCACTGCTGCGTCGCTCCTTTTTCGGTATCACAAACAAGCGATTTCAAAATAATTTCATCACCATCAACAATCACGTAGTCCGCCTGATGACACTGCGGACATTGCAAATCGCCCGGCGGCGGCTGATATTCAACACTGCATTGTCGACAACGAGCGGTTATCGGTTTTTCAACCTGAGCCAGCGTGGCTCCCTGAACAATTGTCCCCTCCGCCAATGCCGCAAAAGCGACTTCCAATGCTTCCGGAACAACCAGACGCATCACGCCCAGGCTGACTTCGACTTCGCAGACCTTTTCGGCATTATTCTGCCGGGCCAGTTCAAGGACCTGTTCAATCAACGCCTCTGCGATGGCCATTTCATGCATAATAAATTCTCAGGGTTCCCTAAAAGTCTCATTAACAAATCCTGGGCAGATCCTCACCGTAAGGCCGCTGTACCAACCGCCGACCACCAGCCACAGTAATCAACTCCACCAGCCCCGGCTGCGCATCTGTAAATCGCCCGATGACCGCCCCATTCCGTCCCAACTCATCCGCTCGGCAGGCAGCAACAACCTTGTCCGCGTCGGCCTGATTGACAACAACTACAATTTTTCCCTCATTGGCAACGGTCATCACATCCAGCCCCAAAAGCTCCGCGGTATGGCGGGCTATCGCACTGACCGGAACAGCATCTTCCTCAAGCTCAATGCTCAGACCGACGTCTTCAACCAGGTCAACCAGATTAACCAGATCGACCATCACCCCTGCCACGCCGCTGCGGGTCGGGTCCCGCATAAATTTGATATCCGCCCCGCTTTGACAAATCCGGTTAACCAGCCCGTTCAGTGGAGCGACATCGCTGATCAATTTCGTTTCAAAAGCCAACCCGTCCCGGGCCGACATAACCGCCAACCCGTGCTCCGCAATGTTTCCGGTAACAATTATCACATCACCCGCAACAATTCGGCTCGGATCAAGGTTCACCCCATCCTTAAGCCGACCAATCCCAGCCGTAGTGATGGTCATCCCCCCGCCGCTGCCACGTCCCTCCACAACCTTGGTATCGCCGGTGCCAATTACCACGCCCCCCTGCCGGGCAGCTTCTGCTATCGATCCAATCACCCGATCCAGCAGCTCCATCTCCAGCCCTTCCTCCAGCACCATTGCCAGACTAAGCACTTTCGGGTCCGCTGCCATCACCGCCAAATCGTTCACCGTCCCGCAAACCGCCAGCCGCCCGATGTCCCCGCCGGGAAACTCCAGCGGATCAACCACAAAAGCGTCCGTTGTCATGCACAATCGACCCGGCTCAATATCAAAAACAGCACTGTCCATCAGAGGATTCAGCAATTCGTTGCCCAACCGCGGAATAATCCGCTCCGCCAGCAATTGCCTCGTTAACTCCCCTCCCCCACCGTGCGCCATTACAATTTTATTGTGTTTCATATACTGCCGAATCCCAAAAAAACATTTCAGCCCCGCGTGGCAACGCGGGGTTTTTGTAAAACAAATAATCTCACTTTTTGTATTTAAACCAGGCCGCACAGGTTCCTTCGCTGCTGACCATGCACGGACCAACCGGATCCATCGGAGTGCACTTCTTACCGAACAATTCACATTCCGGCGGGCTGGCTTTGCCCTGAATAACCTCACCGCAAAGACAACCCGGCGGTGTCTCGTCCGGCCCCGGTTCGATACCAAAATGCACCAGAGCATCAAACGCTTTAAACTCGTCGCGCAATTCCAGCCCGCTGTCAGGGATTTCACCGATAGCCCGCCACACCGCCGCCGCCGGGTAAAAAACCTTTTCTATCATTTGCCCCGCCAGCGGATTTCCCTTTTCGCTAACCGCTACATCGTAAGCGTTTTCCACCTCAGCCCGCCCCGCAGCAACCTGCTTAACCAGGAGTAGAATTCCCTGCAGAATTTTTTCCGGCTCGAATCCCGTAATAACACAAGGCTTACCAAACTGCTCCGCGATGGGCCGATACGCTTCCGTACCGATCACCACACTAACGTGCCCCGGACACATGAATCCATCCACCGCAACCTCTCCGCCCGATAGCAACGCCTGCATCGCCGGAATAACCAGCTTGTGCCCCGCCAGTATAAAAAAGTTATCCAGCTTTTTCTGCTGCGCTTCGATAACCACCGCCGCAGTCGCCGGCGTGGTCGTCTCAAAACCAACCGCCAGGAAAACCACCTGCCGATCCGGATTCTTCTCTGCATAGGCCACCGCGTCCCGGGCCGAATAAACCACCACCACACTGGCACCTTCGGCACTTTGCTGTTCCAGGCTGCCGTTGCTCCCGGGCACCCGAACCATATCGCCGTAAGTGCAAATGGTAACCTCATTCCGCCCAGCCAATTCGCAGGCAACATTAATATAGCCCTGCGAAGTTACACAAACCGGACAACCCGGCCCACTTATCAACCTTAGCCCCCCCGGCAGCAACGACTTTATCCCGCTGCGAAACAGCGAAACCGTGTGCGTGCACCAAACTTCCAACACTCAAATCGGCCGACTCTCCGAACAAACCGCTTCAATCTGCCCGATCAACTCTCTAACTTTCTGTTGCGTATCACTCAATCGCTCAACCTTATTGATTCGTCATTCGTCATTCGTTATTGATTCGTCATTCGGGCTTCGTCATTAGTCATTAAATTCAAAATAACACTAATCCGCAAACAATCACGCTGACTCTCAATCGCTCTCTCCTAATCCCAACTGAACCCCCGCCTCGCGGAGGTACTGCCACGTCTCCCGCGCCTCCTGCTCATCCAGAACGTTCAACGCAAACCCGGCATGCACCAGCACCCAGTCACCGCATGCCGCCTCGGGCGTCATCGCCAACGAAACTTCAATTTTGGTCCCTTGAAAATCCACCTTTGCAACCCGCCCCATTTCCGACGGATCGGAATCTTCAACCGTCAAAATTTTACCCGGCACTGCTAGGCACATAAAAAACCTCCGGTTTCATAACCTTCAATCTGACACACCTTTACATCAGGCACTGTCAGGAATCATCTTGCCCCCGTCTCTGTTAATCGCCGCCGCCGCAACCGCCTGCCCCAACGCCAGCCCCCCATCGCCGCTGGGCACCCGACTATGCGTGTAAACTTCCATCCCCAAATCTTTCAATCTGCTCGCCAGCATCCTTAACAATAGCCGATTGATAAAGCAACCTCCACTAAGAAATACTTTTTTTATCCCGGTTTGTTCGCGAGCACGATCCGCCAATTCCGCCAACGCCCCCGCCACCGTCTGATGAAACATCCGAGCCAAATCAGCGGTTTCAGCCACGTTAGATTTCTCAGCCACGCTGGAGTCCCCCCTCCGCCGCCCAACTTTTTCAACCAGTTCAATAATCATTTTTCGCACATCAATCCGCAGCGGACCGTTACCATCATCACAAACCGCATAATCAAACCCACCACTGACCGATGACCTTCGCGCCCTGGCTTCCAGTGCCATCGCAGCTTCCGCCTCAAACCGATTGAAACTGCAAATCCCCAGAAAAAACGCCGCCGCGTCGAACAGCCGCCCCAGACTGGAGGTCGAATAAACCGTCACCGACGATCTTTCCAGTTGACCCGTCGCAATCCGAACCGATTCCTCCGGCACCGCTTGCGCCAGCTTGCCAAACTCGCCCCGCCACTTCTCGCCAAAAGCCTGCTGAATCAGACCCGCCGCCGGACGCCAGGTATCCTTGGCACCCAGATCGCCGCCCGGCACCGAAAAATATCCCAACTGTCCAAAACGTTCAAAACCAACCTCATCGCAAACCATCACCTCACAACCCCAGATTTTGCCGTCCGTTCCGTAACCGGTCCCGTCCGCAGCTATCCCGATTACCTTTTCACTAACCCCATTCTCCACCATGCAACTGACAATGTGCGCGTGATGATGTTGAACCCCAATCGCCGGCAGATCAATCTGCTGTGCATAACGGGTGCTGACGTAATCCGGATGCAAATCGTAAGCGATCAACTTCGGCTCAGCCCGCAGCAACTTTTCCAACCTGTCAATCGCACGGATAAAATTCCGATAAGTCCGACCGTTGGGCAGCTCACCCAGGTGCTCACTCAAAATCGCCTGATCATCCTTGAGCAGACAGACCACCGATTTCATCTGCCCCCCCACCGCCAGAACCACCTCACTCGCCGCCGTCTTCAACCGGATCGGCTGCGGCGCAAATCCCCGCGCCCTGCGAATGGGAAAAACACTTCGCAAATCAGAAACAGCAGCACCCTCCGCAACATAAAGCTGCGACACATTAGCCATCACCACCGAATCGTCCAGCCCCCGCTCGATATCGCGATTGTGCAGCAAAAAGCCGTCCGCTATAACCGACAGCCTTTCCACCGCTTCATCGTTATCAACACACAACGGCTCATCCGTAGGATTCCCGGAGGTCATCACCAACACTTTCAGCCCCTCTCCAAAGAGCAACTCGTGCAACGGCGTGTAAGGCAACATCAGCCCCAGACAATCCGTCCCCTCAGCTACCGTAGAACTCACCGCCGCATCAACCTTTCGCTCCGCCAGAACAATCGGCCGCTCCCGCGAAATCAGCAACTCCCGCGAACCATCATCCAGCCGAACCAGCTTCGCCGCCTGCTCCACCGAACCAACCATCAACGCCAACGGCTTGGCTTCGCGGCCCTTGCGACTCCGCAACCGCTGCACAACCTCATCCTCATCAGCCCGACACGCCAGGTGAAAACCACCCAACCCTTTAATAGCGACAATCTTTCCGTCCCGCAGCCATTCCGCACAGATTTTTATCCCATCGCCGGAAATCTCAGCCCCCACCGAATCCGCCGCCCACACTCGCGGCCCGCATACCGAACACGCATTGGGCTGAGCATGAAACCGCCTGTCAGATGGATCATCGTACTCCGCCTGACAAGCGGGACACATTCGAAATTTCGACATCGTCGTGTTCACCCGATCATAAGGCACCTCTTTAATAATCGAATACCGCGGCCCGCAATTCGTGCAGTTAATAAACGGATAGCGAAACCGACGATCTTCCGGTTCAAACAACTCACTCAGACAGTCCGCACAAACCGTAACATCAGACGTAATCTCCGCCTGCTGGTCCGCCTGCTGCTCACTGAACTTAATATAAAATTCCCGCCCCGCCTGCACCGGCATTTCCGTAACCTTTATCGAGGCGATCCGCGCCAGCTCCGGCAGTTCATCCCTCAACCGCTCCTGAAACCGCTCCAACTTTTCCACCGCCCCCTGAATCTCCACAAACGCACCTTGCGAATCATTCCCCACAAAACCACCCAATCCCAACTGACCAGCCAGGCGATAAACAAAAGGCCGAAAGCCCACCCCCTGAACACAACCCCGAATTTCCAGCCGCCGACGAACCTGCCCTCCCCCACCATCACAGCATTCACCACCGCCCCCGCCGCATCGACCAGATGGAAAATCCCCCTCTGTAGATTTCTTATTCGATTCAGACTTTTCAGGCTTCACTTTATAATCCGCTATATAACAAACACTTACATAAGGCAGAACCCTAACCCGCCAATCCAGGCTTCCCATTTTGCCACAATCTTCATTATATCGCCCACACCCCGCAAAGCCAGCAATAACAGCAGACGTAGCCCGGACAAAAGTAGGGCGGGCCGTGCCCGCCATTTGTACTGACATCGACCAATTTCTAAGCCGGAAGTTTTTTCTTGTGAATCCGCTATTTCTCAAGATCATCCGTGGACCTCAGCACGTCAAAACAGTAGAATCCTGCTTTTGTAGTTTTGCAAAAGAGGTGCTGACTTTTGATTGATTTTGGCGTTACCCCCAAAAAAACCGATGAACTAAACCAGCGGATGGCTGACTGCGGCTTGCGCGAGCAGGACCTGGATGAAAAATTCATCCGCAGCGGCGGACCCGGCGGCCAGAAGGTCAACAAAACAGCAACCTGCGTTTATCTGCACCACAAACCCAGCGAGCTGGAAGTCAAAATGCAGAAAACCCGCAGCCAACCTCTCAACCGCTTTTACGCCCGCCGACGAATATGCGAACTGCTCGAAGAAAAACTGCTCGGCAGCAAAAGCCCCGCCGCCTTAAAACAAGAAAAAATCCGAAAACAAAAAGACCGTCGCCGACGACGTACAAAATCCTGACAACACAAATTAACCTATAGCAGAAAATTATGCCGCTTGTAACCTTCAAAAATATCAGCCGTGAATACGTCGGACGCTGGGTTTTAAAAAATCTCTCCTTCGAACTCAACGCCAATCGCAAGGTCGGACTCATCGGCCCCGACGGCTCCGGAAAAACCACCATCCTCCGCATTCTCTGCGGACAGGAACAACCCCACTCCGGAACCGTTACCCTGGCCCCGGACACCCGCATCGGTTACGTCCCCCAACATATCGAATTCGATTCCGAACTGACCGTCTCCGATTATCTTCTCCGCGAACACCAACTCCTCAAAGCCGACCTCCGCAACAAAGAAGCCGCCATAGCAAATTGCCCTCCCGAACAAATGAATCAACTGCTTCATCAGTATCAAGCCGCCCGCGACCTTTTCGACCGCAGCGGCGGCGACCATTTCGAACCCCGCGCTCAGGCCCTGCTCGATTCCCTCGGACTCGCCAACCGACAGAACCAAAAGGTCAGCCTGCTTTCCGGCGGTGAACAAAACGTTCTCAGCATGGCCAACGCCCTCATCGGTGACCCCAACCTCCTCGTCCTCGACGAACCGGGCAATCACCTCGACTACCTGGGACTGGCCTGGCTCGACGACTTCCTCCAACGCTTCCGCGGTGCCGTGCTCATTGTCTCTCACAATCGCTACCTGCTCGACCGCGTCGCCGACGGTATTCTGGATCTGGACAACAGCCAAACCACTTACTACCCCGGCAACTACAGTGCCTATCGCAAAATTCGCGCCGAACGAATCAAGGCCCAGCACACCCAATACAAAGCCTATCAACAACGCATCGCCCACCTGGAAACTCTGGTTCAGAAATTCGCCGACATCGCCCAAGGCCACGCCAGCAGCCAATCATGGGGCAAACGGCTGCGAGCCCGCCGATCACAACTCGAACGCGAAAAAGCCAACGCCGTCGAAAAACCCACCGCCCAACGCAACAAAATCTCCGCCGATTTCCAGACCGACCCCACCCGCGCCGACATCGCCCTGCAAATCAAAAACTACAGCAAAGCTTTCGACGAACTGGAATTGTTCAACAATATCGAATTGCAAATCGGCGGAGCAGAACGCTGGGCACTGGTTGGCCCCAACGGCTGTGGAAAAACCACACTCCTCCGCGACATAATCGAAATGGGCCGCTGGGAACACCCCATCATCCGCATCGGCCCCAGTCTCACCATCGGCTATTGCGCCCAGCAGCAGGAAGTCCTCGACAGCGACAACACCGTTTTCGATGAATTGCTCGCCATCCCCGACACCACCAACGAACTGGTGCTCGGAATCCTCGCTCGTTTCCTTTTCAAAGACGAAGAAGTTTACAAACCCATCGGCAAACTTTCCGGCGGCGAACGCAATCGACTCCAACTCGCCCGGCTCATGCTGCTCAAACCAAACTTCCTCATCCTCGACGAGCCCACCAATCACCTCGACATCCCCACCCGCGAAGCCGTCGAAGAAGCCCTCGCCGAGTTCAAGGGCACACTGCTGACGGTTTCACACGATCGCTATTTCCTCGACAAAATCATCGACCACGTCGCCGAAGTTGCCGACAAAAAACTGCGATCCTATCCCGGCAATTTCACCAGCTACTGGAATTCCGCTCAGAAGGACCACTCCGGAATCATCGGCCGCATCAGTAGCCGAGGCAGAACTCGCCAACAGGAAAAACAGAAAAAACCCAAAATCGCCGGCCTCGCCTGGAAAGAACGCAAAGCCCAGGCCGCCGCCCAACGCAAAGCCGAAAAATCCCGCGCCCAACTCGAACAGCAAATCCACGACAGCGAAAACGAAAAGACCACCCTGGAAACCCAAATCGCCCAGGCCTTCACCAGCGGCAACAACGACCTCGGCCATGAACTTTCAGAAAAACTCCAGCAGCTAACCAACCAACTCGATTCCCTCTACGAAACCTGGCTCAAACTGGAACAATCCAAGGATTAACCTGCCATTTCCCCCAAAAAAACAGACGCATAAATAATGCCGGGCGTTTTAATACTCACCCGGCATTATTAAAAAACATCGTTGCCCGCCGGCCGCCTTTATGGTTCAAGAACTTCTGAGCCGCCTCCCGCGGGTTCAAACGTCCCTGCCTGGGCTGCCTCGCGGTCAACGTGGGGATCACGTCGGCCCCTGAAACGGCGAATCTCACTCACTCTACGGAAGCTACTTACCTTATCTCTCGCTCCCACACTTCTATACTTGCCACTCTCACTCAACAAACCAACATTTCGCCCGGGACCGACAGTGTTTGCCTCATTTATAAGAACCGGTGCCGGAGAATCGGCAAAAAAATCCAGCGCCTTACAATTCTTACGCCAACAACATATCTTGTTTTGACAGGTAAGCCCATTACCAAAACATTCATCTACACATTCAGCACGCTGCACCGACCAGACAAAATCAACATCGGGCATATCACCGGTAGCAACCCCCATCCGCACCGCCCGAAATTTGATGGATTCTTTGGACAGCATATACCAACACCGATTGAAATTTCCCGGTTCGCAATAATGTCAACCCATTGTAAGCGAAAGCTTACAATTCGTACGCGCGGAATTCACACCTGGTTTGAGTATAAAACTCTCTCTGCCAAATTCAACAGTTGCTTTCGGCTCGATTTTTAGATTAGACACTAAGACTTATATAAACTTCTCCAGCGCTTAATAGCGGTTAATTTGAAAAAAGCGCGCTAACGATACTGATAACGCGATCTCACCAGCAACCTGCAAACCATCTTCCCCAATAACATGATGAATAATCGGCCTAATCGAATCAGCGACCACCGGCAGAGCCGGTGGTATGAGGAAGGCCCCTAAAAGGGGCCGTTAAGAACGCCCAGCAAAATAACGTCCCACACTATGTCATTCCCGCGCAGGCGGGAATCCAGTATTCTTGGGGCAGAACATTCCT
>DAOWAK010000116.1 GCA_030634605.1 Sedimentisphaerales bacterium | reverse complement strand
CAAGGATCAGGTTATCTGGGGTAAACCGTTACCATATGTTGTGGTGCGGGCAGGTAGCCCCGGGGTAAGAGATTTGCAGAATAATTGAAGGAAACACTCTTATGACAAACATTTATGGTATTAATGGCTTTAGAGGCGCCACGCCGATAAACTTGGGTATGAATAACGAAGCCGGTCAAGCCAAATCCGACCCATCACCATCGAGCCGGGCAGATCAGGTGGAAATCAGCAATGTAGCCCGTTTGTTGAGTAAAATTTCTCAAATGCCGGATATACGGGCGGCAAAAGTGGGGCAAGGCCTCCAGGCCATCGCTCAGGGCAATTATGACACCGATGAGAAACTTTCGGCGGCGATGGATAACTTTATGAACGAATATTTGCAGGAATAGGGTCCTGCGAATTATTAAATTCCCATTTTCGTGAGAGGGCAGGTCAAATTGGCCTGCCCTTTTTTATGCGCCGGCCAGAACGGCAGTTTAACCTTAAAAGGGGAACTTTTACGTCTGAACCCGTTGTTTTGCTAAAAACGACAGTATTTCAGAAGGCGGGCAAATACCTTGAATTTTGGCGGTACATAGCTTACTGTGTGATTTTGAGGCTCGCGGATTAATAATCTGCATAGAATATTTCATCTGGAGACGGTCATGCTGCAATGTCAGGACTGTGAACTCTTTCGGCGAGATGAGAAAAACGGCCGAATTACGCTGCTGTGCAATCCGTTCAGCAATATCAAAGAACCGGCCTGTCTGGAGAAATGGCAGTTGATGCGGTTGGACGGTCTGCTGCAGGCGTATCAGGTGACGCTGGGCTGGTATCAGAAGTTGGCGCCGATGCAGGAAAAAATGTTTGAAATGATGAAACGGGAAATGGATGATGTTGATGAAGCGGACAGCTGGAAATCCAATTACGACGATCCGGACGGCCTTGATGACCAGGACGACCAGGACGACCGGCTTGGCCAAGACGACGATAATGATGAGACTTTGAATTTGTAAAGAAAGGCGAAGGGTAGTGGACGAATCGATTTTTAAAGCTTATGACATTCGCGGACTTTACGGTCAGCAGGTTGACGAAGACGCCGCCTGGAAAATTGGCCATGCCACCGCCCAGTTTCTGCGGTCTTTGCTGCATGGTTATGAACGCGGCCAGATCAATTCGCAATCGTTAATCATCGGCCGCGACATGCGCGAGCACAGCCCGGCTTTGGCCCAGGCCCTTATGGAGGGCATGACCGGTTCCGGCGCCAACGTGATTGACATCGGCATGATCGACACGCCGCAGATTTACTTTGCTATCAATCACCTGGGCAGCTGCGGCGGGGTGCAGGTGACCGCCAGCCACAATCCCGCTGCTTACAACGGCTTTAAGATCAGCGCCCAGAAAGCCCGCCCGGTCAGCGGTCAAACCGGTTTACAGGAGATCAAGCACATCGCAACCGCTCTGCGTCATACCGTAGCAGCCGGGGAGGGGACCATCACTACTCAGGACCTTACCGAGCCTTACCGCCGCCATGTGCTGAGTTTTCTCAACAACAACATCAAGAAGTTGAAAGTGGTTATCGACGCGTCCAACGGCATGGCAGGCAAGTGGGTGCCCTTGATTTTTGGTGATCTCGACCTGGATATTACCGCTTTGAATTTTGAGTACAACGGCACATTCAAACACGATCCCAATCCGCTGGTTGAAGCCAACCTGGCGGAATTGAAACAGACGGTTATCGACAAGAATGTGGATTTGGGGCTTTGTTTCGACGGCGACGCCGACAGGTTGATGGTTATTGATGAAACCGGCAAATCCATCGGCTGTGACATTATAACCGCGTTTCTGGCGGAGTATTTTCTGGAAAAAAGTCCCGGCTCGACGGTTATTTACGATTTGCGTTCCAGTTGGATTGTTAAAGAGCAGATTCAGAAATGTGGCGGGCAGCCCCGATGCGAACGGGTGGGCCATTCGTTTATGAAGAAAACCCTCAAAGACACCAAAGGTGTTTTCGGCGGCGAGCTGAGCGGCCATTTTTATTATCGCGATAATTTCTTCGCTGACAGCGGCATGATTACGCTGGTGCACATGCTGAACATTCTTTCGGCGACCGATAAGCCTCTGAGCGAACTGCTCAAGCCGTTGATGTGTTATCATTCCAGCGGCGAAATGAACTTTGAAGTGGAAGACAAGCAAGCTATGATGGATTCGCTGGCGGCGAAATATGCTGACGGCGAAATCGATCATCTCGACGGCGTCACTATTCAATACCCCGACTGGTGGTTCAATTGCCGCCCGAGCAATACCGAGCCTCTGCTGCGGCTGAACATCGAAGCCAAGACTGCGAAGACCCTGGCAACCAAGCTGAGTGAACTCAAAGCTCTGCTCGGCAATCCGGTGGACCATTAAAACATAGATGGCATCAATAACGACAGGATTAAACCGACATCATTGCTGCGTGATAGCTTGTGTGTTGTTTGGGTGGCTGATCTTATCGGGATGCCAGGCGCCGCAACCCACCGCAGAACAGCTAAGTAAGGGGCTTATCTGGATGTTTCCCGGTATCGAAGGGGGCGAATGGTCCCTTGGGGAACCACGCCGGGCATTGCGTGATGGCGGTGCGGAAGGTGCAATTCGCACTCATCAATGGCGGTGGCCATTCGGCTGGGTGCTGAACCTGACCGATTACAAAGCGAACAGGGAGGATGCCGTTGGCGACGCCGAGCAAATCACAGAATATTGCAAAGACTGGCCCAGCCGACCGATTGACCTGGTGGCCTATTCCGGTGGAGCAGGCGTCGCCCTGATGGTGGCTGAGGAACTGCCGGAAGATGTCAGGTTGCGTAACATCATTCTCATTCATGGCGCGGTAAGTCCCGACTACGATCTTAGCCGAGCGTTGGAAAGAGTTGACGGGAAGATCATCAACTTTTGTTCTGAGCGGGACTGGTTTATGTTGGGAGTGGGGACCAGCGTTTTGGGGACCATTGACCGAAGCTATACCAATTCGGCGGGCAAGGATGGTTTTGACCCGGACCTGGCGGTTCCCGATGCTGAGATGCGTGAACAGCTGGAGCAGATTTTCTGGTCATCGGAAATGATTTCCACTGGTCATTTTGGGGGCCACGCCACTATCATGAGCTACGACTGGACGAAAAAATACGTTGCGCCTTATCTGTCCGTTTCAGAACCATTGTCCAATGAAAATTAGTTAGTATCTGTTGCGGAAAGACGTTTTTTTGTGTCATGCAATTTCGTACATTAGCGAAAACATGTTTTTGGGCCGAAATACTGGATTCCCGCTTTCGCGGGAATGACAAAAAGTCGTTTCCGCAACAGGAACTAGTTAGGCACGTCATCGACCACCGGGCCGCTGAACCTGACTCCGTTCAGATTCAATCCGCTGCCGTTGCCGGTGTAGTATATTCGGCCCAAGCGTCTGGTTGAGATGGTTCCGCTGGCGTCGGCCTGGTTGTTGATGAGGTTTTTACGGTAGCCGCCGAGATAGCCGACCATGATTCGGGTGATTGTCTGACGAGCGCTTACGTTGTTGTTAATGAAACCATCTTCGGCGAAAATACTGATAATTGATCCGGATCTGAAACCGGTAGCGGTAATCTGGGCGTTTTCGATTCGGCCGGTTACGTTGAGCAGTTTCAAAAGTGATCTGGCGGTGATCTGGCCGGTAAAATCACTGCCGGTAAAATCGTCGTCTTCGGCGATCCGGCTGTGGTTGCGATCAAAACCAACCAGCACCGAACTCAGTTTCATCGTCGATATTGTAGCCCCACAGTTGCCACCACAACTGACGGTGCCAATGCGGGAAACGGGTAATTGATTGGCGGTTATCCTGGAATCCTGGTCCATTTGTCCATCCGAGTGTACCCGGCCAATCATAAAGGGGCTGACAATCTGGCTGTTGATGATATTGCCGTTTTCCTGATCGTTTTTCTGGTCCGTCGCCCCGACAATTACCTGATAGATTTTGCTCCGGCGGTGGAAAGTGAAGATGTCGGACGATTCCAGATTGCCCCGGCTGATTTGGGCCTGGTAAATCAACCGATCGGCAAAAATTCCGCTGCTGACGACATCGCCCTGTTCAACCAGGAACTCACGCAGCGCCCCGCCGCGGGTGCGCAGGTCAACAAAACTCTGATTGAAAGCGATTTCCTGCTGTTGGTTATTTTGGACTCGCAGTTGGCTGATAATCCTGCCGTAAAAAGTGCTGCTACGCACAACGCCCCCCACCGAAATTCGGCTGTAGCGATTGAGGCTGTCTGGTGCGAAGAAAGTCATGTTGTTAATGTCGCCGGCAACTTCAAGTTCGCTCAGGAATCTAGCCTTGAACTGTTGATTCGCCAGGTCTGCTGCATCACCCATCTGCTCTGCGTGGAATTTCAGGAAAGCGTAACCAGCTGCATCAACATCGCGAACCGAGCCCAACTGAGCTTCTTTAATGATGCCGCGTTTTTTGGCTTGGCCATCGTTGGTTAACTCTATTAACGCCCCGGGATATTCCAGCTTGCCGAACGAGCCGGAAAGAACCAGTTTTTCCAGCGAAAGATTATTCGGTTCGTCCAGATTTTTCAGGATCAATTCGGAACTGACATTACTGCCGCTGATAGTCAGGCTGACCAGGTCGATTACCTTGCCGCTGGGCTTCTGGTTGACCAGCAGAGCGGCCTGGCCCGGTCCGGTATAAGTCAGCACCAGACGCTCACCATTGATGTTCTGGAATTCTTGCGGACTGTTTGCTTCGCTGACGACAATAGTATTCTGCAGGTCACCATCCACGGCGACCAGCAGTTCGTAATTGCCCTGATCTGCCGCCAGGGAATTTATCTGAACAAAATAATCGCCGCCGATAAGATTTTCCAGTTTTTCCTCGAAAAGGGCTGAAGCTGAGGTGACAAATTCATTCGGCTCGCCCGGTCCCAAAACGTTAACCGCTATTCGCGACAGTTCGTCCAGGGACACCTGCGGCTGTGGATTGAAACTGTCCCCGGCGGTGTTGCCCAGCAGCAAAATTGTATCATCGAAACTCTGGCTGGGTGGGTCCTGTCCCGGTTCCGGCTCGGTGCCATTAAAGCCCAGACCGAACAAATCACCCTCCGGCATCCAGGCTAGCTGAGTAATCTGGGGATCGATCAATTCAGTGCCGGTGTCAATTGCATCCGCGGTTAATACCGTCTGGAACGAGCTGAACTGCCCCTGCTCATTCCTTGAACTATATCCCAATTGGCCGACGTTCTGCACCCAGATATAAATCCGGCCCGGAATTATTGGATTGTCTTGATCGTCAGTGGTCTGGTTGTTGTCGAAAATGAAAGATACTTTTTTACTGAGGTCTTCCGGAACATCACCGACATCCAGGTAACGGGGATTGACTTCGGTAACAAGGTCTTCGGCCAGGCCCGAATTGCTCAGTCTT
>DAOWAK010000137.1 GCA_030634605.1 Sedimentisphaerales bacterium | reverse complement strand
TGTACCATTCGGCACTGAGCACTTCGACGCCCAGCCCTTTACCGCTGCCCAGCAACTCGCGGAAAAATCCGATAATCGCCAGAACAATCGCGTAACCCAGCCCGTTAGCGATGCCGTCCACCACCGATACCAGCGGACGGTTCTGCAATGCAAAAGCTTCCGCCCGACCCATGACGATACAGTTGGTGATGATCAGCCCCACGTAAGGGCCCAGCATCTTGGACATGTCCCAGTAAAAAGCCTTGAGAAACTGATCGAACAAAATCACAAAAGTAGCGATGATTGCCACTTCCGCAATCAGCCGGATGCGTCGCGGCGTTACATTACGCAGCAGCGAGACGAAAAGGTTGGAACCCACGCAGACAAACAGCAGGGCCGCTCCCATAACCAGAGAATTTTCCAGCCGGTTGGTTACCGCCAGGGCCGAGCAGATACCCAATATCTGAATGGATATCGGATTATTAGTCCAGATACCCTCGCGCATAGTCTGCTTGCCTTTGCCGCCGCAGGCGCCGCATGATGGGATAGTGTTATCAGCCATTGCCATTTTATTCCTTTATACTACTCAAACTGACCGATTCGACTTGTCATGCCCGTGAAAACGGGCATCCAGTGATTTATTGACGACTGAACAACTATTGGTGCTGCCGTAACATATTCATGTAAACGTTTGTCAACAAAAGCCTTACAATCATGATTCCTTGCTGCTCGGTCAGTTTGAGATACTACTATTCTTCAACTTATTGTTTTTTATGCGTGTTTTTTGTGGCTGCCTTAAAATCAGCGTTCATCGGCGTGCATCTGCGGTTTCATCTTGGTCGCGGCTTGGCCGCCCTTAAGATTTTTTCGATTACAATATTGAGCATTTCCTGAACTTTGTCGCAGGTCATCGTCGCCCCGGAAATCCCCGCCACTTCGTTGGTGGCTGAAATATCCCTGGTGGTTATGATAATTCCCGGTTCTCCGGAAGCATTTACGAGGGTTTTGCCTTTGAAACGGTCGCAGAATTCAGCCGTGGCAATTTCGCCGCCCAGTGTGGGGGTCTCTTCCTGTTCGTGAAAAACGATGCCCACAATCTTATCCATTTGCGGATTCAATGCCAAAAAACCCTTGATCGGTGCCCAAAGCCCCATTCCGGAAAATTCCACCGCCACGGACTTAACCTCTCCCTGGGCGTCGGTAGGCTTGTAGAGGTTAAATTCCAAACCGCCGCGTTCTTCAATTTGCACGTTTGCGTCAAAAATTTCCCCCAGTTCCTGCGTCGATGCTTCCGCCGGAAAATCCGCATTGAGCACCCCCAGGATGCTGCGGTATCTTTCCGCCCTGGCGTTGCTTTCCCTGTAGGGCTTGGTAAAGGTCGCTGCACCCGTCAACAGCAGCGCACAAACCGTTCCCATAACCGCCGAGTAAATTATCGTGTGCAGGCTATCTTTCATTTTGCAGTCTCCTCAGGCGGACATAAACCACCGCTTCATCCAGCATCGGTGCCACAATGTTGCCCAGCAAAATAGCGAACATCATCCCTTCCACGTAACCGGTCAGATTCCTGATCAGCACTGTAACGGTCCCGATGATGATGCCGTAAAACCATTTGCCGCCGTTGGTGTTGGGGCTGCTCACCGGGTCGGTAGCCATGAAGAACACGCCCAGCAGCAAACCGCCGGCGAAAACGTGCCAGTAAACCGGGCCGAATCGATCCGGGTCGGCAATGTTAAACGCCGCAGCCAGGATAACGAATGACCCCAGCGAAGATACCACCGTTCGCCAGTTGGCTACTTTTGTCAGGATCAGGAAAATCCCGCCCAGGATTATTCCTATTGCGCAAGTCTCGCCGATGCAGCCGGTTGTGGTTCCCCAAAGCAGCGAACCAATGTTCGCCCATTCCCCCAGCTTGGCCTGTCCCAGCGGCGTCGCCCCGGTAACCGCGGCGGTGTCGTACCATTGCAGTAAACTGCCCGTTAATCCCTCGCCCGGTTTCAGCCAGACCGCCGACATCTCACTCGGATACCCCAACGCCAAAAAACACCTCCCCACCAAAGCCGGATTAAACAGGTTTCTCCCCGTCCCCCCGAAAATTTCCTTGCCCACCAGCACCCCAAATGCAACTCCCACTCCCACCATCCAAAGTGGTATCGTTGGCGGTAGCACCAGCGGAAACAACAACCCCGTTACCAGAAAGCCTTCATTGATTTCCTCTTTGCGGATCACCGCGAAAATCACTTCAATCGTGCCGCCCACCGCGTAAGAAACCACGATGATCGCCAAAGTACGCAACCCGTAAAAATAAATCCCCGCCAGGGTAGCCGGCAGCAGCGCGATGATAACCATCGTCATGTAACGCTTCAAGTCCAGCGGATCGCGAACATGCGGCGCCGTCCCGGTTCGGGTAGCGGGGCCGTAAAAGAAATTCTCCATGGCTTCATAGAGCGGCTTAAAGGCGCCGAATGTTCCACCTTCATCAAAATGCCGGCGGGTGCTGTCGAACAACTTTCGTAAAATCTTCACGACTGCACCTCCTCGGCATGTAACTCGCGTTCAATATCTTCCTGGGCTTTAACAAATTCGCCCCGCAGATCAATCTTGGAAGGACACACAAACGAGCACATTCCGCAGCCGACACACAAATCGACCCGCATCTGTTCGACATCCTCCAACTCACCACTGTAAAGCGTCTTGTGAATCAGGTAAGGCATGATCCCCGCCGGGCAGACTTCCTCGCAAAAACCGCAAGCCACACAAGGCCTCAACTCGCCGCGGAGAGCCGTGTTGAGCCGTTCCTTGAAAGCTCCCCGGAAAGAACTCAAAAAACATTTGCCGTAAGATTGCCGATCGGAGCCTGGCCGGATAAAACTCAAAAATTCCCTCTCGCTGTGTTCCTGCAATACAGTTAATCCGTTGCATTCAGCGGTCAGCCCCTTTTGCTGTTCACTGACCATCGCCCCGGTCAGCACTCCGCCGTCGATAATTCGCACCGGCCCGGATTCCAGCCTCTCCGCCAAAATGTCTTTCAGCGGATAGCCCGGCATGACCTTGAGATGAATCGGCTCCTTAACCATCGGACCGCCGAAAGAAATAATTCGCACCGTCGAGGGCTTCGATAACGTCAGCGCCCGATCAATCGCCAGAATAGCTTCGGTTCGCATCGCCCAGACGGGACTGTCTTTTTCCTTGTTAAAGCCCAGCTTTCGGGCTATGACCGCGAAATTATCACCGGGATATTTCGGTGCTATCTGGACAGGCTTGACCCAGGCGTAACCGCGAATCGACTCGCGGAGCTGGCGGCTGAATTCCGAATTGATGTCCGGCATTACCAGGTAAATCGGCTGATATTCCAGCAGCGACTGCAGATGCTCCAGACCGCGGGTAAAATCAGCCAGACGCTTCTGAAGTTGCGCTTCACCCTGAGCGGTGTAAGGCTCCAGGTTGACCGTCGAAACAATAACCGCCCGCGGCGTACCAAACGGATCAGGCAACTTCGAACTGTGAGCGTCGTAAACAAACTGCCACGCCCCCAACGCCAGCAATTTGTACCTTTTCAGACCAACCGAACCCATCTCCTGGGGAATGTGAGCCTCATCTTCACGATGATCGTAAGGTTCCTCTTCCTGCTGGGTAATTTCATCCAGGACAATGTGATTTTTAATTTCGCCGAGCTTGACCTTGCCCGCCCGCGGAGCCAGCAGCGGAACCGAAAAGTTGTTTAAATCCCGGGCCAGCACCTGGCCGGGTTGCACAGAACGGTTCTCTTCCACCTCGACACTGTCGAACGAAAAACGTACGCTTTCCAGAGGAATGAACAATTTTCTCGGCTCGGGCATCTCCAAAACCGAATCCGCCGGTTTGCCTTCGAGCTGAATCTCGCATTTCGTGATTTGGCTCATGATCTCATATTTTCGTACTGTAATGCCGTCTTGGACCGCTCATCAGCTTCGTAACGTCTGATTTTACCGGGGCGTAAGTTACAATAACCAGTCTGTTTTGTCAATTCCGGAACATCTTGATTCCGGAAGAACGCTTATATTCCCGAACAATCAGCCAAAATCACTAAAATCGGCCTAAACGTTCACGCGAAAACGCGGTTTTTACGCCAAAAATGTGGTTTTGCCTCAGAAGATTAAAGAAGATAGCCGATTTCGTGCCGAAAAATGTCCATTTGTAGCCCCAAAACGCTGTTTTTTCCCAGTGAACGCTTACGGTTTTTTTTGAAATTGGTATCAACTCCCCCCAGGGCACACTGAAAACCCTCGATGTCTAATGAAAGTTCCTTAAAATGCCGAACTTAGAGTTGTCTGCTCAATGTTTGTGGCGGGTAAATGACCGGAATATTAATATCCTTTATGATGGCGTTTGGAGTCCAATAATGGCCGATACAATTGAATCTTTTGTCACAAAATTAAAGTCGGAAGGTCTCGAACAAGGTCGCAAAGAAGCCGATCAACTCCGCGAGGAAGCTCAGAATCTGGCCGATCAGATTGTCAGTGAAGCTCAACAGCAGGCTGACAAAATCACCGAACAGGCCAAAATCGAAGCCCGGAACCTCCTCGATCGCAGCCGAACCGAACTGGAACTGGCCGCCCGCGACGCTACCCTCAAGCTGCGCGAGTCGCTGGAGCGGGCTTTGCAGGCCGTCCTGGCCGGTCCCATTGAGGAACAGCTCAGTGATGCCGATTTTCTCAAAGTGCTGGTTCAGGACCTGGTCAATCAATACGCCCAGGCCGACATCAAACGCACCGAGCATGTCGTCCTCAATGTCACCCCCGAAATGCATAAACAATTGGCTGATTGGGCCATTAAGATGCTCCACAAAAAAGCCAAAGAAATTGACTACCAGGGAACGATCAACATTAAGGAATCACTCAAGCAGGCCGGTTTC
>DAOWAK010000322.1 GCA_030634605.1 Sedimentisphaerales bacterium | reverse complement strand
GGTTGGTAATGTGGGCGGCATTCGCAATCCGCGACAGGTTTTCTATGATAATGAAAATAACGGCAGCCTGGTCCAGGTTATTGTCAGTGGCGGCGGTTATGCCAATGTTGTGCTGGATAACGGCCTCTTCAGCGGGGCTGAGATCAAAACAATTGAACTGGTCAATACCACTTCGCGTACGACGGTTCGGATAATTTCTGCCCAGGAAACCACCATCGGACAAATTACCGGAAACATCGCCCGAAACATCATACTTACCAATGTATTGCTGGATGGCGCAGGTGTTGTCGGCGATTCGCTGGAGATCGGTAGTCTTACCGGTATGGTCAGTCTTACCGGAATGATTAATGGCGCTGATATTGACATTGACGCCACCGGCAGACGGGGCATCAGGCTGATGCTGGGCGACGTGGATGACGGGTCTGACGTTGATGTTGCCGGCGATATAACTTTGCTGAAGACTACCCGTTTCGGGGACGGCACCATTCATTCCCAGGGTATGAAAAAACTGATTGCCGGGCCGGGCGAATTTAATGCTACGGTTGAAGTGGAAGAGAATTTGAACGTGGCAATTTTGTCTGTCTGGAAAGCTAACGGTAATTTCTATATCGGTGACGACCTGGGCAAGTTGATTGCCAACTCAGCCACCTTTACCGGACAGATTAATGCGGATAATATTGGAGTTGCCAGTTTCAATAAATTGCTGGGCAGCCAAATCGGTGTTCGGGAAAACTTCAAATCATTGGCGGTGCGAACCAGCATGACGGACAGCCGGGTAATGGGCGGTTATGATCTGCTAACCGAACAGCTCTTTGCCGGCAGCCAGGTGAAAAAGGTGAATGTGCGGGGTAAATTTGACAACAGTTACGTTACCGCCGGAATAGCTCCATTTAACGACAATCTGTTCTTTGGCCCGTCTAACCAGACCAAGACAGGCAGCGTTGGGACAGTTCGCTTTGGTGATGTTGACTGGGACAATGACGATACGAACTTTGGAGTTTTCGCTCACACGAATATCAACAAAGTTCTGGTCGGCCGCGTGCGATACAATCCCGGCGACAGTCGGCAGGATTTTTTGGTTAACATAATCTGATTCAGATTTTATCGAAATCAGCTTCCAGGGTAGGACATTATTGTCCTGCCCTTTTTTTGTCCGCATGATCAGCTTTGAGTGTCAAACAGTCGCGTATCTGGCAGGAGGGTTGTTTTTGCCCGCTAATGTTGGTAAAATAGACCCATGAGGATAATTGCAGGCTCCAGAGCACGAATGACACTACTGCCGCCGCGGGATTTGACAACCCGCCCCATAACCGACCGGGTTAAGGAATCGGTTTTTTCGATACTTACTCCGCGGCTGCCGGGTGCTGTTGTGGCGGATTTGTTTTGCGGGACGGGGTCGCTGGGACTGGAAGCGTTGAGCCGAGGTGCCCGTCGGGCGATTATGGTGGATACCGACAAGGATGCCCTGAAACGGCTGCGGAAAAATATTGAGAAGCTGCGCTTTGACAGCCAGGCGTCGGTGATTCCGGTCAACGCGTTCAGGAAAGGTATCCCGATTCTGCCCCAGGACAAGATTGAATCCGGCGAGCTGGATTCTTCCCAGCCGGAGTCGGATATGACAGAGCCGGCAATATCGAAATCAGTTCGAAAATGCAACCTGGTTTTTGTCGATCCGCCCTACAAATTGTCCCGGGATACCGCCGAGCAATCACTCCTGGGTAAGCTGCTGGAAATTGTCAGCGGTCAGTTGGAAAATCGCGGGCTGGTGGTGGTCCGACACGAAAAGCGGTCCGTGTTGCTGAAATCCTATGCAGATTTGTATGAAATTGACCGGCGCGAGTACGGCGGCATGGCGGTGACTTTTCTGGAGAAAGCTGTTGAGTAACCAGAAAATCCCAAAAAAAAATTCTGCTCGTCAGGTTATGCTCGAAGTGGTTGGTCGCTTGCGGGATAACGGTTACGAAGCACTGTTGGCCGGCGGCTGCGTACGCGACATGCTGCT
>DAOWAK010000068.1 GCA_030634605.1 Sedimentisphaerales bacterium | reverse complement strand
TTGATTAGGAGTACACCTACAGTTTCGTTTGGGGTCGCACAAATAGCCACAGGGACACGGATTCATCGCTGCCACCAGCATAATGTTAGCCGGAAACGTCATCGTCCCCGCCGCCCGCGAAATCGTCACCGTCCCATCTTCCAGCGGCTGCCGGATCGTCTCCAGCACATTCCGCGTAAATTCCGGGAACTCATCCAGAAACAACAACCCGTTATGCGCCAGCGACAACTCCCCCGGCCGCGGCACCGTCCCGCCCCCTACCAGCGACGGCCCACTCGCCGAATGATGCGGACTCCGCACCGGCCGCGTCGCCAACAGCGCCTGATTCCGGCCCAGCAGCCCCATCGCCGAATGTATCTGCGTCGTCTCCAGCGATTCTTCCAGCGACAACGGCGGCATAATCGTCGGCAGCCGTTTCGTCAACATCGTCTTACCCGTCCCCGGCGGCCCGATCATCAACATATTGTGATTGCCCGCCGCCGCTATCGTTAGCGCCCGCTTGACATTTTCCTGACCTTTCACATCCGAAAAATCCACCTCATATTTAGACGCCTGATCGAAAACCGTGTCCATATCCACGCAAGTCGCTTCCAACGGCAACTGCCCCGTCAAATACCCAATCGCTTCCGTCAACGACGCCACCGGAATCACTTCCACATCCTGCACCACTGCCGCTTCGGTCGCATTCTCCGCCGGCACCAGCACCGTCTTAAAATTTTTATCCCGCGCCATCAACGTCGTCGCCAACACCCCTCTGACCGACCGAACCCGACCGTCCAGCGCCAACTCACCCACCACCACACAATCGGCAACTTTCTCACTGCGAATCACCCCCTGGCCCATGATCATCCCCAACGCAATCGGCAAATCAAAACTGGGCCCCTCCTTCTTGATGTCCGCCGGCGCCAGATTAATCACACTCGCCGTCCGCGGATAAGGATAACCGCAGTTGACCACCGCGCTTCTGACCCGATCGGTACTCTCCTTCACCGCCGCGTCCGGCAGCCCCACTATCGTACTCTTCTCAAACCCCCCACTGCCCACGTCAACCTCAACCTCACAAGCCGCCGCGTCAATACCCACAATCGCCGAACTGTGTACCCGTGCCAGCATATTTTACCGATCACAAACGAGAATGCCATGTTGCTCATTCGATAACTATAATTCTAACATACAATTATACCGATTTTACTGTTCGTAATCGAAATCGGGATCATCTAACCTTTCGATATAATCGGTGTAATCGTCTCCATAAGGACCGGTTATATAATGAGCCAGGTCGCCCCTTTTGAATCGGCCGCCCTCTCGCCTGATAAGCATTTGCCCCTTGGAATAACGCGGATGGACTTCAAATATCTCAATTACTCCTTGTCGAGTTTTTTCTTCATCCAGAAGCGTCCCCTCATCGGGATCAACTATCTCACCGCCCAGCGATATAATTTCAAACCGATCATATTTATGTACGCCATCGTTTCTGCCGGCGTTGAGAATCACCACATCACCCCCACGCACTTCGCTGATCTTAATCGACCAGGCTTTATCCTCAATCCCCTCAGATATTTGTTCCGCAGCCTGCTCAACCGCCTCCAAAACACTACCGGCTTTCACGCCCTTAGAAGCGATAATTTCTCCGGTTTCCACATCGTATATTCGCAAAAAAGCCACGATGCTCTGGTGATCGGCATCATCGTTGCCCGCTGGTTTCAACTGGGCCACTTCACCAGTGATCATCAGTTCTACGCCGCGTATCCTGCGTAACTTAGCCGCCGTCTGAGGTAATACCCGGCCATTCCTGCCAAAATCCTGCTCACGCAACAACTTGTTGATTTCTTTGCGCTCCACAACTATAAATCTGTCGTTTTGCATTAACTTATCTATCAACAATCCGGTAAAACCCGGGCAGGGTTCGGTCTCAAATCCAAGGTCCGCGTTGGCGCTGTGCTCCAGCACTAATTTGTTCTCCTGGGCTTCAATCGAAGTTTTTTCCTGAGCAGAAACACCTACCGTCGCTATTTCATCGAATGTGCTTCCCGCTGGCACCAACAAATCGCCAAAACGAGCTACCGCGATTCGTCGTTTCAGAATCCGTCCGCTCATGGATGGATTTTTTTTCTTGGCATCCGCCAGCACCTTGTGCTCGTAGTTGTATTTCGTTGCAGAGGTAACCTGGTCAATTTCGGGCTCAGTCGGCGCCTTCTTAATAATCACAGACTTTCGAGGATGTTCCTGGTAAGCAACGCAGCCCAAAACAGAAAATAACAACAAACCAGCCAGTAAAATATTCTTACTCATCCTTAAAAACCTTTCAGTTCTTTTTCGTAGCGTATTATTACCGTAAAATCTTCCGCTTTGTTACTAAGCGATTTCTGCTCCAGGTGCGTTACTTCTCGACGATCAAATACGGTCGGCATCCAGTTGGTTTCATCCTTGACAAAACCATCCGCTCCTTTGAATTTATATTTCACCCGGCACTCGATTGGCTTGTCTTTCAGATTCATCACCGTCATTTTGACTACCAATCGTCCCGTCTCCAGCTTGACGCCGCGAATGTTTTCTATCCGCAAGTCATTCCCCAGCCGATTGTCCAGAAAAACCACCTTCTCGTCGGTCTCAAGTGAATTTTCCGTCATATACCTGGCTTGCTGAGGGCCGCATCCGACCGCCGCAATTGACAATAACAAACCGATTAAAACAAATTTTCCTTTACGCATAATTCTTCTCCAGTTAACTTTCGCAGTTTTATGTTACATCAGTTGCCCACCAGCAGGGCCTTTAAAACGGTTTTTAATAAAATGCACTTTCTCAAAACTCATCGTTCCTGCTTAAAATTATCGTTCATTTGACCAAAAAAGGCCCTGCCGATCCGTAACTCAATAAACCGGCTTAAGAAAAAGTGCGAGACCGCACCTCCACTGAATTGGGACTAATCTATTCCTGCTCAACCTCGACTAATGTATAGGCGGTATTCTGGTCAGGCTTATTGTTATTTCGACATTTTTGCGGCGCTTCATTCCGTTCCATATATTGGCAACCATAAAGCACCTCTTCGTAATTCTCCGTACCCGGCGTAGGCGGAACCATGCATTTGCCGCCCTTGACAACATGGGGACCGTGCTCGCAGGCGTTATTACAATCAACGTGATCCGTCGCCAGGCAAATCCCGGCTGCTTTATACTGATCAATTATTTCCGAAACGCTTTTACCCACAAAATAACCATTTTTCTGCCAGTCACTAACCACCTGCTCAGAAGGCGTGCAACAACAATCCCCTCCCAGCAGCCAGGGCTTCGCACCCGGAATATGACCGACCGTATCAAAGCAATGTTTGATCTTCGGAGCAACACCGGGCTTAGGCACATGAGGCCTCTGGCAACCAACCAAAACCATACTCAAAACCAACACATAACCAAATAAATAAAATAACTTGCGGCTCATAAATCACTCCATTTGTCTCAAATATACTAGTCCTGCTCTCGCAAAACACTACAGGGAACCAGAACCTTCTCTTTGATATCCTGACGGTAAGGGATCATGCGAAAATTATAAACATTAGGCGATTCGGTTGATATCGGCATATTGAACCACACCTGATCATATTGCGGCAGTGGATTCCCCTTCGCATCCGAACAACGCATAGCTATGGTATGTAAACCAGGTTCAATCTTTCCCGCCCAAACATATGTATTACCCGGCAATAAAATCCACGCCCGGGCATCCGCCTGAGACTGAATCAGAGCGCTCGCTATTCCCACTAATGGTATTCTCGATACTATTTCCTTAGCGATCCCCTTGGCCAGTCGCGCCGAATCCATTTCACCCCAGCCATGCGATTCCGCTTCAACCAGCAAATCATCCGTAAAAATCGCCGGCCCTAACTCCTGCCCATCACATAACAACTCAATCCGCGAAACCGGATCAGCTGCCTTGCGAAAATCAATCAAAGAATAACCGGGCCCGTGAGGGTATTTGAACGGCCCGTTACCGCAACCGATCAGAAAAAATGTGTTGGATTGCTCCGTATGCTCCTTAGAATAAATATCTGATGCCACGGAATATTTACCCGCCTGATCAAATTGCACCTGGGCATTGTAGGGCTCATTCAAAAATGTATAGCATACTCCGGCAAAATAGTGACCCAATGCAAAGTCCTTGGTTTTGTCCTCATCTTTCGTTCGGGTGTCCTGATCCGCCACCAGCGAACGACGAAATGCCACCAATGCATCTTCATAATTCTTCTGACGCATGTGCGACAGCCCGCAATATATGTGGGCCATCGACTTCTCATAAGGATCACCCTTGTACTCCTTCGAATATTCCGAACCAACTACCGCCATTACCTCACCCTTGGCCTCTATGGACTCCATCTTGTGCACGCAACGGGCAAAACACTCATCAGCACAATGATAATCACCACCCTCATAAGCACTCAATCCGTAACACAATGAATACAGGGTAGTGTTTACATTATCTGAATTCTTGGCCAATATCGGCTCATAAGCCCGCTTGGCCTCCAAAAATCTTCCTTCGTAAAAATACTCGTAAGGGGTCTTCCGGGCACAACCCGACATATTCATCAATAAAACCGCTGCCCCAATTCCGATCAATACCGCCTTATTCATAAATCGACTCTCCCGGATACTGTACAGTAATTCCTTTTTTGCTACGCGAACCTGCAAAGCTGACTTTTCATAACCCGCCACACACCAAAATCATCTTTTAACGATACGCCGTGCCGATCTTGGCTGCCTTCTTGAACTCGTAATCATCTTCCCAGATAATCGCCCCTCTTGAATCAGTCAACTGGAACGAAAAACGAAAATAAGATTCTCGCACGCCCCGATTACGCCTTTCCTTCTCGTGGGCATAACCAGAAAGAAAAAAGTCCGCTCCATACTGAGTAAGCTCCTCGCCGGATGTAGTTAATTCTCCACGTTCTTTTTGTGTTTTTTCTCGCTCCAGCCGCGCAGCAATCTCACGGTTCAAAAACAAAAACTTTCCCTGGCCATACTGAATCAAATACTTCCGGATAGAACTGAGCAGATTATGCGTGTCCAACTCCTGCAGCGTTCGGTTTTTTACGCCCGCCAGCACTATGGTCGGAGGATTGTCCGACTGCGATATCTGCGGCACCTCAATAAGCGATCGCGACATTTTCTGGCACATCGACCGAATATCCACTTCAGTGAAATCCGTGGTCTTTACCACCTCGTCATCCACCGGCCGTCTCGTAACCGTACCGGTGCATCCCAAAACAAACACAATGCAATAAACACTCAAAATCATCATAAACAAATATTGTCGCCTGCTCATTTGATTAGCTCCTTTTGCGCCATAACTACCCGTTGACTCACCTTTAAACAAGAACTTGTAACCTCATTATATACATATACGCTTTATATGAAAACATAATTTTGCAAAAAAAGCAACTTCTCGGAATCGATACAATGTCCTGTAAAAAAAAGACTTACAATCTGGAGGCAAAAAAACGAAATAATAATCACTGTCCCGCTGAGAACATAATGTTTTTAACCGCCGCTGCCGGGTCAGCCTGACCAAAAACCGCACTGCCCGCTACTAGCGTATCCGCCCCTGCCGCCACAATAGCTCCCACCGTCTCGCAATTGATCCCGCCGTCAACTTCCAGCCGCTGATCCTCGCGAAGCATCTGCCTTATCTGTCGGCACCGCTCGATGCTTTCCGGCATAAACGCCTGAGCACCAAAGCCCGGCTCCACCGACATCAACAGCACCATATCCACCTCGGCGATAATCGGCTCCAGCACCGCCACCGGCGTCTTTGGCTTGATGGAAACCCCCACCGCCACACCCAACTCCCGCAATTGACTGATCATCGCCCCGCCATCTCCCACCGCCTCCATGTGAAACGTAATCCCGTCCGCTCCCGCCTTGACAAACTCCGGCGCGTATTTAGCCGGATCGGCAATCATCAAATGCGCATCGAAATACAAGTCGCTCTGCGCACGAATCCTGCTCACCACCACCGGCCCAAATGTAATATTCGGCACGAAATGGCCGTCCATCACATCCAGATGCAGCATCCGCACCCGATCCCCCAACTGACCAATGTGCTCCCCCAAACGAGAAAAATCCGCACTCAATATCGACGGCGATACCTCAATCGTTCCGGTTGGCGGTAATTTTCGCAAGTTCTCCTCCCGTTTTCGTAACCGTTCACAAAAATAAACAACTTCCGCCAAAAAGCCCCCGCTGCCAGGCGGGGGAAAACTTGCCCTGAAAGGGCAAAATAATCCGCGTTCATCGGCGTCTATCGGCGGTTTCATCTTGATCACCGTGAACACATACAGTTTTTTACTTGTCATCCAGAATATTAAGGCAGGTGAATTCCTTGCCTTCCAGAAATTCCAGACTCGCACCGCCGCCGGTCGAAATGTGGCTCATCCGATCTTCCAACTTCAAATCCGCCACCGCCGCCGCACTGTCTCCGCCGCCGATGATGCTCACCGCACCATTATCCGTTGCCGTCGCAATCGCCTCTGCCACTGCCCTGGTCCCCGCGTCGAACGGCTCCATCTCAAACACCCCCATCGGACCGTTCCAGACTACCGTCTTGGCGTCTTCCAGTTTCTCGGCAAACAGCTTCCGCGTATCCGGCCCAATATCCACACCCTGATAACCTTCCGGAATATTGCCCGTATTAACCTCGTTATCCGCGTGGGCC
>DAOWAK010000244.1 GCA_030634605.1 Sedimentisphaerales bacterium | reverse complement strand
GAAAATCCGCTTCGGAGTTGATCTCGCGTTTTGTCTGGCTACCTTTAATGTTATTATCGGTTTTTGGCCCAAATGAGTGAAGCCTATCGTGCGAACTTGTGCCGATTAAGTTGGTTATGTCGATTTGGCCAATTAGTCAGGTCGTTTCTGTCGGGGAAGCCTTATTTTTTGCGGCGAAATCAGTATTGAAAAGGCTGGTTAATCTGATTTGCTCCGGGGTTTTGAACATTGCCAGAGAAGTGAATTTTACTGAAATTTGTGTGCAGCCGGCCAATTATCGGACTTTGAATATTTATCGGACCCGGCGGGCAATTTTTGGTGATTAGATGCGTTGCAGGTTTGTCAGGTTCAAAAGGAGGCGGGGGGAGCTGACTTTTGCTGATTATCGTGTGTAGGCGTAGGGGGGTTCGGGCTTGATGGAGACAGTGGCCGGCGGGATTTTTTTGGTGATTTTACTGCAGAGTTGTTGCTTGATGGCGGCAATTTGCTGATCGCCTGCGGTCTGGTTGACGGTGATGTCAAAGGAGACATTAATTTTCTGGCCCTCATCGATAATCCGTAAGTCGTGGAAACTGAGGATTTGTTCGTTGGGTTCAATTAGTTGTTCAATAAGATCGTGAATTTCCTGATAGCGGGGATGGTTTTTGCTGAGGGGGTCAATGTGCACGACGGCTGAACCGCCCAGTTTTTTTTCGATTTTTTCCTCGACCAGTTCGGAGGTGTCATGCAATTTGATTATGGGTTCGGCGTCGGAAACTTCGATATGCAGCGAGACCAGATTCACCTGGCCGTAGCGGTGAACAATGACGTCGTGTATGCCCAGCACACCGGGGACTTGCATGGCGGTGGATTTGATTTCGTCGAGGATTTTGGCGTCGGGTTTTTCGCCCAGCAGGGGGCTGATGGCTTCGCGGGCGATGGCGTAACCGCTGTACATGACAATCAACGCGACACCCAAACCAGCTACGCCGTCAACGTAAAGATAGCCGAAATATGACAGGACCATGGCTACCAGCACCAGGGTGGTTGAAAAGACGTCGCTGCGATGATGCCAGAAATCGGCTTCGAGGGTTTTGGACTTGATCATGGTGGCTAATTCGCGGGCGAACCGGGCCATGAGCTCTTTTATAATGATGGTGCCCAACAAGATCAGGCCGACGGTCCAGGTGACTTTGGTGTTTTCGATGGAGGGGTTAAGGATTTTGCCAAGAGCGGTTTTGAAAAGTTCGAAGCCCGCTACGATCAGCAGGACCGAGACGATGAGAGTGGCGATGTATTCCATCCTGCCGTGGCCGAAGGGGTGCTCGCGGTCGCTGGGCCGCTTGGCGATTTTGAAACCGATCAGAATTACAATTGAAGTTCCGGTGTCGGAAAGGGTGTGAATCGCGTCGGCAACAATGGCGACGCTTTGCACCGACAGGCCCAGGGCCAGCTTGATTGCGAAAAGTATCAGGTTGCCCAGGATGCTGGTCCAGGCTTCGAGCGATCCGTACCGGGCGCGTACTTTGATATTATCCACGTCCCGGTAGCCGGGGATTAATTTTCGTACAAGCCATTGAGTATAAATCATTTTCGTTCGTTCCCGAGCACGAATAAATCAACACTGGTTATCCAGTAATTCCAGCATTTTGGTTGCCAGCTGACGAGGTGTATTTTTTTTGACATAATGAACGTGGGCGGAATTTTGCAAGACCTCCTGAGCGGGTCCCGGTTCCGGTCCGGTCATGATTGGAACCGGGCTCGCCTTGACATGCAGCAAGCGTCCAACTTCGCGGGAGCTGTTTCCGGTGGAGGCGACCAGATCCGCTATCTGCGATAAAGCGTTCCAGCCGATTTGTTCCTCGTCCAGATAAAGCATGTTCGAGGCGTCCAGTTCCTCCTGCCAGGTGAGCAGCTTTTGCCGGTTTTCAGCGGTGAATGGTCCCGTTATCACAATTTTCAGAGGAGCTATAATGTGCTTTACAATTGCCCCGGCCCAGATCAGCGGCTTTAGATTATGCGTGTTGTCTGGATATTCCAAAGCCAACACCAGCGGCCCGGCTGCGTCGGGTTGAATTGACTGGCGGATTTTATCCAGCTGGTCGCGGCTGACCGCTTCGGTTTCAATCGTTGGCTGCACAACCCTGATCCGTTTCGGTTCGATTCCGTGGCTGATCAACTGGTGGGCAATAAGATCGGCTGCGCAGAAAAAGCGTTTTACTTTGATGCCGGGACACTTCAGGGTGGTGAAAAACCCCCGGTCCAATTGTTCGGTTAAGTGCAGATTAACATCGACACCCGCCAGGTGAGCTGCGATTATTATTCCGAAAACTTTATTTCCCGGAAGTATCAAGTGTACCTGCCTGATACCCTTGTTCAAGAATCGCTTCCGCCAGCCCGGCACATCGTGATAATGAGGAAAATCACTGTCCCTGCTCAGGGCCGGCAGACTGATTATTTCAATATTGTCATCGTCGGCTCCGTCCAGGGCGGCACTGAGCCAGCGCGGAACTTGCTCCCGCCAGAGGCTGTCCACCTTATTGCCGACCATCACCCAGCTGTCAGACATGGATTATCTCGCAATTGTTTCATGAGTTTTTCTAAAGCAGTTGTAGAAACTGTTCGTACACTAAGCCAACTAGCGCGGCACGGTGTGTCGATAAAAGAACGGTCCGATTTGTTCAGCTGCGGCTTCGCAGAGTTGTTTGACCTGCTTGTTTTCGAAGGCAGCTCCCTGGCCCTGGGCTAGTTCACCTTCCAGGCTGAACGACCGGAAAGACTGCTCGATTGGCCAGAGTCTTTTTCCGGTGGCCGATTCGATAATCTTGGCGGAACCGGTTAGTTTTGGCCGATAAAAACCTTTGCCCGCTTCATGACGAAACTGGAATTTGTCCAGGTAAACATAAAGCACCTGATCGACCTTGAACTGTTGGCCGAGCTGCTGAATCGCCATGTCGATAAAATCCGGGTTTTCCTGACGGAAACGGGCGATCCGGGGGTAATCGATCACCTTAGTGAGTGCCTTCTTGTCAATTAAATGTTCAGCCAACTGCCGGGTAAGCTCGCGACGCAACAGGTGATGGTTACTGCCCGGGTAAGCGTCATCGACCCAAATCAGGACATTCCGCTTAGTCATGTCATGTTCGGCTTCGATGTTTTTTGGCGGGATGAGCGGGGCGATAAAAAATCCCAGAAATTCTCCGCAGCCGCCAACGAAAAACAGCGTGGCGGTTATTAGTAATATTAGCCCGATTTTATTTATCATTAATT
>DAOWAK010000215.1 GCA_030634605.1 Sedimentisphaerales bacterium | reverse complement strand
TTGGAACCGCAGATTAACGCCGATGAACGCGGATTTAATTCCTACTCCGGCACAGGGGAATGATTGCCCAAAAGAAAACAAAAAAAACAGGCACAGAGTTCACAGAGAACACCGAGAATTTTGCAACAGAGAACCGCGTGGGTAACCTTGTTACCCACCCTACCGTGCTAAAAGTATGCTGCCAGCAATATTTTCCGCCTGGACGTGCGGAACGGGAGCATTGCTCTTTATTGCGTTTCAAAGCTTTGCACTGCTCATTCGTCATATGCATGTTATCCCGTTAGGTTTTAATTATTTTCGGTAGCCAAACTGTCCATGAAGATGGCGGGCACGGCCCGGGCTACGCTTCGCTATTATTTACATGAAATTGTCAGGTAACACCAATTTGCAATCTATTCGTAAATAAAAAACGCCGGATGCCCGATCAAGTCGGGCATGACAAATCTACGGCGCGGGCAGCAAGGTTACTCACCCTGCAGTTCGTTACCGCTCTAGAATAATCGGTGGGGCTTGCCCCACCGAAGAAACGATTCCGCATGGGCTGAAGCCCATCCTACAAACCATCCATGAAGATGGCGGGCACGGCCCGCCCTACGCTTACGCATGGTGGTTGAAAATCAGGGAGAAGTTAATTTTATGGGATTAGATTAGCTTGTTTTGGTGGGAAAGTCAAGAGGGGATTATTTTTCGGATTTGGTGCGGGGGTCGAAGGCGTCGCGGAGGCCGTCGCCGATAAAGTTCAGGCAGAGCAGGGTTAGGCCGAGCAGGGCGCAGGGAAAAAAGACCATCCACCAGAAGCTGGCCACGGTATTGACGGTGCGGACGCCTTCGGAAGCTAGTGAGCCCCAGGTGGGGACCGGTGGTTGGATGCCGATGCCGAGGAAGCTCAAAAATGATTCCTGTAAGATGGCTTGGGGGACGATGAGGGTGGCGTAAACGATGATGGGGCCGATGAGGTTGGGCAGCAGGTGGTTAAGTAGAATCCGCCGAGTTGGGACACCGAGGGCGCGGGCGGCCTCCATAAATGGCTGAGCGCGCAGGGAAAGTACCTGGCCTCGGATTACCCTGGCCATGGGCATCCAGCTTACCGAGCCGATGGCCAGGAACAGGATGATGATGTTGGCGGCGTGCTCATGGCCGGGGCCGAGGAATTTTACCAGTTGCGGTTCGAGTGCGATTTTAAGCAGGATGACCATTAAGATGTAAGGCAGGCCAAAGAGGATATCGACTATCCGCATCATAATATTGTCCACGCGGCCGCCGAACCATCCGGCCAGTGCTCCCCAGGTGGTGCCGAGCAGGACCGAAATTATTGCCGCGGCCAGGGCGATACCCAGGCTGACCAGCCCGCCGAGCAGGCAGCGCCAGAGCAGGTTGCGGCCGAGGGTGTCAAAGCCGAACGGTGCGGTGATGGGGTCCAGCATGGGGCCGTGGCGGTTGTATTCGAGATTTTGAACCTGGTAGCTCTGGGTGGAAATGCCGAGGGTGGTGAGGCAGGCGAGCAAAATCAGCAGCAGAATCACCAGCGAAATCAGGGCTGGGCGATTGCTGCGAAAGCGTTTCCAGCGGCGTGAGCGGGCGAACGGCGTGGGGGCGGCCCGGCCTGAATCCAACCCCCGCCTGGCAGCGGGGGCTTTTTGGGGGGATTTGGGTGTTGAATCGGGCGGATGGTTAATCATTTGCCCTCCAGATTGATACGCGGGTCCACAACGGCGTAGGCCAGATCGACGAGCAGACTGAAAAGCACTATGACCGTGGAATAAACCAGCACGGTGGCGAGGATCATGCCGCGGTCGAGATTGAGGACTCCGGCGACGAAGTGTTGGCCCAAGCCGGGGATGTTAAAGATGCTTTCGATAACGAAGGAGCCGGTGAGCGCCCGTGCGGTGGCGGGGCCGAGGTAACTCAAGACCGGCAGGGCGGCATTCTTTAGAGCGTGTTTCCAGATTACTTTAGACTTGCTGAGGCCTTTGGCGCGGGCGGTGCGGATGTAATCGCTGTCCAGCACGTCGAGCATCCCCAGCCGGGTCAGGCGGGCGATGTAAGCCATGAACGGCAGGGATAAGGTTAAGGCGGGCAGCAGCAACTGAGATAAGTTACCCCAGCCCCCTACCGGGAGCCACTGCAGAACTACCGCGAACAAAATCAGCAAGGCGGTGCCGGTTACAAAGGTGGGCAGGGAGATTCCGATAAGGGCCAGGGCGAGCGAGGTGTAATCGAACCAGCTATTGCGTTTGACGGCGCTGATGACACCGATGGGAACACCGAAAAAGGTTGCCAGGAACATTGCGGTTAGTCCAAGTCCCAGCGAAACCGGTAGTGCGGAGAAGACAATCTGATTGCAGGTCCAGTCGCGATATTGCCAGCTGGGGCCCAGGTCGATGAGCGGTCCATCGCCGTGGATGGCGTCGAGAGGGTTGAACAGTTGGCCGAGATAATCCCAGTAAAACGCCCAGTTGTTGTCGGCCTGGTACTGAGCCTCGATGGCCCGTTGGACTTCGGGGGGGAGATTGCGTTCGGTCTGGGTGAAGGGATTGCCCGGAGCGGCCACCGCCATGAGAAAGGTGATGGTGTAAATCGCCCAGAGCAAGACCGGGCAGAGCAATAATCGCATGGCAATGTGCCGCCACATCTTTTTCGCTTTCACAAAATGAGTGTTCGGGTTGACAAGAGGTTAATTATCATTATTTTACTACGCATTTTGTTAGGGTGCGGTTTCGCACTTTTTCTTGAGCGGCTCGGTTGGGTTTCGGATCGGCAGGGCCTTTTTTGGCCAAGCGGACGACAATTTTAAACAGGTTCGGTGAACTTTACGAAAGTACATTTTATCAAAAACCATCCTGAAGGCCCTGCTGGAGTGCAATTAACGAAACGTAAAACTGCGAAAGTTAACTTAGGGTCTCTTAGTATTCAATTCCTTTTCTGGCGGAGATGCCTTGTTGGAAGGGGTGTTTTTTCCAGTCCACTACGGTTACCAGGTCAGCTTTTTCGATCAGTGGCTGATCGGCGCCTCGGCCGGTGAGAACCAGTTCAACATGATCGGCCCGTGTTTCGATAAGGGTCCAGAGTTGATCCTGGTCAACCAGATGCCAATGCAGACAGAGAACCAGTTCATCGAGAACCATGAGATCGTAATCGCCGGATCGAGTGAGTTGAGTAATTTCGGAAAGTTTAACCGCCAGGGCTTTGCGCATGGCAGTGACCTGGGGCTGATCTTCAATTCCTTTTTGCATGTCCCAGGGTTGGTCGAGACGTTCCAGGGTGAGTTGACCGGAAAACTGCTGAGCGAAAATTGCCTCACCGGTTTCGATATCGGCGGGTTTCAGAAACTGACAGACATAGACTTTGCCCCCTCTACCGAGCATGCGCCAGGCGAGTCCGAAGGCGGCGGTGGTTTTGCCCTTGCCGTCGCCGGTGTAAACCTGCACCAGACCTTTTTTCAGTATCGCCAAATTTTTACCCCATCGCCAAAAACAATCCAATCCAGATTACGTTTTTCATGATCAGCGATTCCTGACCCGGATAAACTGGAAATCCTAATCACTATACCCGTCCTGAATGAAAACACCATGCTGCTCAATTTGTAAATCTAAGCTTGTCCTCGACCCGATCGAGTATCTGACCGCCCTGATCCAGCCCCCACGGAAGTGGGCTGCCCGGCATTATGATACCCATTGGGTATA
>DAOWAK010000320.1 GCA_030634605.1 Sedimentisphaerales bacterium | reverse complement strand
GTGCCGTCGCCGCAGCCCAGGTCCAGCACGGTGCTGTCGGGTTCGATAAGGTGTTCGATTTCCGAGTGGTCCACGCGGGTGCCGGAAAAAATGCTGCCTCGGACACGGAAGATTTTTTTGGCGCGATTTTTGGCCTGGGCTTGCGATTTGATTGAGGTGGTTGCACCGGATTCGGCCGGGGTGGTTTTTGGGGAGGATTTTTGGGTTAATTTCCGGTGCGTTTGTGCCAAAAAGCCACTGATCAGTCGGCCCTGGACTTTGGTTTCCAGCAGGAACGAATCGTGTCCGAAAGGGCAGTCGATGTTGCAATAAGTTACGTCTTTTTTTGCTTCGAGCAGAGCGTTTACGATTTGTCTGCTCTGGCGGGCCGGGAAGAGCCAGTCGGATTTGTAGCTGATTACGAGGAATCGGCTTTGGGCCCGGGAGAGAGCTTCGGTTAGCGAGCTGTAATTGCGGGCCAGGTCGAAATAATCCATGGCTTTGCTGAAATAGAGGTAGGTGTTCGCGTCGAAGCGATCCACGAAGACGCTACCCTGATGGTCGAGGTAGGTTTCGACACTGAATTCGCTGGCAAAATCGTATTTGTAGTTTTGCTCGTGCTGGAGGCGTCGGCCGAACTTGGCGTGCATAGCTTCTTCGGATAGGTAAGTGATGTGTCCGACCATGCGGGCCACAGCCAAACCGGCGGTGGGGAACTTGCCGCTGGCGTAATAGTCGCCGTTGAGGTAGTTTTCGTCGCGGGAAATCGCGTTGCGGCCAACAGCGTTGAAAGCGATACCCTGGGCGCTTAGACGTGGGGTGGTGGCAATGGGCAGAGTGGCGGCAATCCGTTCGGGATAACGGATGGTCCAGTCCAGGGCCTGCATGCCGCCCATGCTGCCGCCGCCGACCGCGAGGAGTTTTTCGATGCCCAGGTGGTCGATCAGGTACCGCTGCACTTCCACCATGTCACTGATGGTTATCATCGGAAAGCTCAGGCCGAAGGGTTTTTGGGTTTCGGGATTGATGCTGCTCGGGCCGGTGGTGCCCATGCAGCCGCCCAGGCAGTTGGTGCCGATGATGAAATATTTATTAGCGTCGAATGGTTTGCCGGGGCCGATCATGTTGTCCCACCAGCCGGGTTTGCGGTCTTCGACGTGATGGCGGCCGGCGATGTGGGCGTCGCCGGACAGGGCATGCAGGAGCAGGATGGCATTATCGCGTTTTTCGTTAAGGCGGCCGTAAGTTTCGTAGGCAACGGTGATGGGCCCCAGACTTTTGCCGCATTCCAGTTGGAGTTTATCAGCACCGGCGAAAAGCACCAGATGCTCGGTTTTCACGATACCTACGGATTGACCCTGCTCAGCCAGGCCTTCACCAGGCTGGAGAAGTTCCTTTTGGGGTGATTCGACTTTCCCATTGGGCGACTCGTTAGCGTTTTTGTTGTTTTGTGAATCCATAGCCAATCCATTATCGGTAAAATATCAGTTGCACGGACAATTCAGCGCGAATTATGTATTATGCAGTAAGTCGCCGGGAATATCAACCTTGTGCCCGATGGTATTTTGTCGGTGTTAACCGCTGGCTCGTAAGTGTTTACGATTTCTTGCCCCGGATGAGAATTATGGTAAAATGGCGATTTCCAGTTTCAGGAGCGGCAATGGCGGATAAAACGAGCCGGAGATTTAGCGAGGGCAGATAAAAAAACAGCATGAACCTGTCGTAAAATAGGCGTAAAATTGGCGTAAAATCAATCGGGGAAATTACCTGTATCATGAAAACTTCAACAGGCGAAAACAAAACAGCCAGGGTGCTTCTGGCGATACCGGTCTATAACGAGGAGAATTACCTCGACTCTGTACTGGACGAGGTGGCTAAGCACCTTAATGATGTGTTGGTGATCGATGACGGCTCCACCGATCAAAGCAAGATAATTCTGGCCCGGCGCAAGGATGTGTGCGTGGTCAGCCACAAGAAGAACTGTGGTTACGGCCAATCGATTATCCACGCGTTTAATTTCGCCCAAGGCTGCGGGTTTGACTGGATAATCACCATGGATTGCGATTTGC
>DAOWAK010000283.1 GCA_030634605.1 Sedimentisphaerales bacterium | reverse complement strand
ACGGGTTCGTTGTCAACGATAGTCTGGACGGCGATTTTTTTGATGTCGGCTATGTTGATATTGGCGTAATATACGGCGCGGCTGCTGTGGATATTTTCGGTTAATTTGATTTTGTAATGTTTGCCGTAGGGTCGGGAGGGGTCGTTGAGCAGGTTGACATAATCGTCAAGGTCCACGCCGACGAAATCGCGGTAGAAGCTCTGGGGGGTGTAGGTTTTCAGTTCGGTAAGTTTGGTGTTTTCAGTCGAGTAGTCATCTTCATCGCCGTCATCCTCTTCGTCATCGTCATCCTCTTCGTCATCGTCATCGTCATCACCGTCGTCATCATCGTCGTCGGATTTTTTCTTGCTGGATTCGTATCGCCATTGGAATTCGGTGGGAGGTTCGCCGAGGTTCAAGGCCAGGATGCGATAGATATCGGCGAGCATTTGTTTCTTTTCGGCGCGGAGTTGGTCAACGGATTTGCCTTGTTGGGCGAATTTGCGTATTTGGGCGGCCTGGGCACGAAGTTTGAAGGTAATCAGCTTATTCATCATGGACGTGTCGGAGCTGCTGTTGGTTTCGGGCATGACGTCTTTGGGAACGACGCCGTATTTTTTGATGAGTTCGACGGCGCTGATCCAGTAGCCTCCGTCACCGATGGGGTCGGATAAGAGGAAGTCAACCTCGCGGTCACGGAGGTCGCGGTCGCGGAAATCGATCATGTATTCCAGGAAGCGGTTGGATTTTTCGATTTTGTCCCAGAAGAGCAGGTGATTTTGAGAGAACTCGAATTTTTTCAGTTTGTATTTTTCGATTACTTTGGGACGCAGGATGTTCAGGGCGGCGAACATCCAGCAGCGGCCGGATGATTTCTGGTTGGTGATGCCTTTGGTTTTGACCCGGTGGCTGAACAGGTTTTCGTGCTGATTGAGTATGTCGCGGTTGAGAGCCATTTTTTTGATGTCGCCGTTGGTTATGGCGTTGTACATGGCCCGGGTGTGGGCGTCCATATTGTAGCTGGAGCGGAGTTCGTCGATGGCGGCGGTGTCGAGCTGGCCGTTGTCAGCCAGAGCGTTGCAGCCGGTGGCGGTCAGAATAAACATTGTGACTAGAGAAGTTTTCAGTGCGTTAATGGTGTTCATCATAAAATCCCTTTGTTTGGTTTTGGTTAGTCGGGTTTCATTTTGTAACAGAGTCGGCCTGAGGCAGGCAGATGAAACCTGCGTTACCTGCGGGCCCGGGAGCATTTTAGCCGATTTGTGTTGGCTTGCAAACTAATATCAGATATTCAGATAGATGGAATTTTTCATGATTGGGCGTTTTGGTGAGGACTGGCGGTTGGTGAGTCCGGGCGGGGTATTTTGAGCTTGACGGGGGCGGGCGGATATGATAGAAATGATGTTTGCAAATGCAGTTATCTTAATAGTTTGCCGGAAATATTAGCGAAGATCAGGTGGTCCATGGCTGCGGAAAAACTGGAACAGTTACGACAAAGAATTGACAAGATTGACCGTCAGGTGGTCAACCTGCTCAACGAACGGGCCAAGGTGGTGGTCGAGGTTGGTCAGATCAAGCGGACCGACAAGGACGCGCCGCCGATTTATGCGCCGGACCGGGAGCGCTCGGTTCTGGATCGGATTAAAAAAGCCAACGACGGGCCGCTGCCGGATCGTTGTCTGGTGGCGATTTATCGGGAGTTGATGAGCGGGTCATTTCATCTGGAGCGACCACTGCGGATTGCGTACCTGGGCCCGGATGGAAGTTTTTCGCATTCGGCGGCGATGTTGAAGTTTGGCCAGAGCGTGGAATATGAGCCGCAGTTTGACATTCGCGGGGTGTTTGATGAAATTTCACGTGAGCACTGTGATTTGGGAGTGGTGCCGGTGGAGAATTCGATTGCGGGCAGTGTGATTGAGACACTCGATTCGTTTATCAACAGTTCGCAGGTGGTTATCTGTGCGGAAGTGCGGGTGTCGATTCATCATCATCTGCTAGCCAATTGCTCTCTGGAAGATATCAAGACCATTTATTCGAAGCCGGAAGTTCTGGCCCAGTGTCGGAACTGGTTGTCGTCAACGCTGCGTCAGGTGGACACTATCGCGGCGCCGTCAAGTGCCCATGCTGCTCAGCAGGCGGCGACCCAGCCCTGCACAGCGGCGGTTGGTTCGCGACTGGCGGCGGAGTTGTACGGTTTGAAAGTTATCTGCGAAAATGTGGAAGACAACGCGGATAACGTTACCAGATTTTTTGTGATCGGTCGGGAATCGGCCCGGCGAACGGGTGATGACAAGACCGCGATGGTTTTCAGTACGCCGGACAAGGCTGGTGCGTTGGTGGATTGTCTGCAGTCTTTTCAGAATCATCAGGTGAACCTGAGTAATATTGAATCGCGGCCCAGCAGCAAACGTGAAAAGGAATTTTACTTTTTTGTGGATTGCCAGGGCCATCAGCAGCATGAAAATGTTATCCGGGCGATGCAGGAAGTTCGCAAGCATTGTCTGCAATTGAGCGTGCTGGGCAGTTTCCCCCAAGCTACGGAAATTCTTTAGCAAGCGGGCAAAACCCGGCGGTGGCGATCATTGACTGAGGTTATCCGGCGAGAGTGGGGATTTATCAAGTGTCTGAAAAATGTCAACCACGACAAGATCCTGCTACGTACCGCAGTTGGGGGAGCGGATTTGAGCCGGATTCGGT
>DAOWAK010000185.1 GCA_030634605.1 Sedimentisphaerales bacterium | reverse complement strand
ATAGACCACTGCGCCCGGCTCTGCCACGCCCCCACGGTTGCCGGCCTGGCCCAGAGTTTTGGCAGCGGGGCGATGACCAACTCCATCAACGAGATTAGCGAGGCGGCGGCTCTCTTGGCCATCGGAACCAACACCACCATCGCCCATCCGGTAATCGCCCTCCAGATCAAGCAGGCGGTAGAAAAAATTTACAATGTGAAAGTAACTGACGTGCGAACCGCCAACCGCAAGGGAAAACCCCGACGTCGCGGCCGGATTCGCGGAACCACCGCCAACTGGAAAAAGGCAGTGGTTGTCTTACATGAAGATTATCGGATTGATTTATTCTAAGGGCCTGTGCGGAGATGCGATAGTAGCGATAATGGGCTCTCTTTGCGAACGAATACTCAATTTGTTAGAGTGGAAAAATAGAAAAGCGAGATTACAGTGGCTATTCGAAAATACAAACCAACCAGTGCAGGACGCCGACATGGCTCGGTAAGTGATTTTGCCGAACTGACGCGTTCCAAGCCGGAAAAGTCGCTCGTTAAGCGGATTCCTAAAACCGGTGGTCGTAACCACAGTGGCAAAACCACCGCCAGGTTCCGTGGCGGCGGGGCACGAAAGATGTATCGGGTCATCGATTTCAAGCGGACCAAGGACGGGATTCCCGCCCGGGTCGCAGCGGTCGAATACGATCCCAACCGCACCTGCCACATCGCGTTGCTGCATTATGCAGATGGCGAAAAGCGTTACATCCTGGCACCGCTGGGACTGACGGTCGATGACGTTGTGGAAAGCGGCAGAAACGTCGAACCCAAACTGGGCAACTGTATGCCTCTGGGCGACATCCCGACCGGCCTGGAAGTGCACAATATAGAAATGAACGTCGGCCAAGGCGGCAAACTGGTTCGCTCGGCCGGCACTGTAGCTCGTATAGCCGCTAAAGAAGGCAAATGGGCACACATAATCATGCCCAGCGGTGAAATGCGAATGATTCCGCTGGATTGTCGGGCAACCATCGGTCAAATTGGCAATCTGGATCACCAGCATGTCAGCCTCGGAAAAGCCGGCCGGAAACGTCACATGGGTCGTCGCCCGCATGTACGGGGCAAAGCCATGAACCCGGTCGCTCACCCGCTCGGCGGTGGTGAAGGCCGCAGTAATGGTGGAAGACACCCCTGTTCGCCTACCGGTGTTTTGGCCAAGGGCGGCAAAACCAGAAACAAACGGAAAAGCTCGAATAAAAGAATCATCCGTCGCCGGAAAAATGCTCGCGGCGTAGAGGCCGTAATCAAGAATTAAAGGATCTCAAGCATGGGACGCTCATTAAAAAAAGGACCGTTTGTTGACGAAAAGCTTTTTGCCAAGGTTATCAAGCAGCAGCAAGGCAGTGGCCGAGACCCTCTGAAAACCTGGGCACGCAGATGCACTATTATACCTGAATTTGTCGGCCATACCTTTATGGTCCATAACGGTAAAATTTTTCATAAAGTCTATGTGACTGAAGACATGGTTGGCCACAAACTGGGTGAGTTCTCTCCCACCAGAACGTTTAGGGGACATAGCGGCGGAAGGAAATAATTTTTTCCAGAGTCCATGGAATAGTGAAATATGCTTAGCAGTGTTAAATTAAAAAAAATGTGTGATACATCCGGCAGCAGCATTACCGATTTGGCTGATGCGATTACCCGTGCCGGCCTGAGCCCCAAACAGGCCAAGGCTGCTATCAAAAACTGGCAGAATGGCAAGCTGGTTCCTGAGCCGTCTGCTGAGGATATCCAGAAGCTGGCCCGTGTTTTAGCGGTGTCAACTAACGATTTGGTGGTCTGGTCTGCCTCGCACAGATATGCCCCGATGGCTCCGCGTAAAGTTCGTCTGATTGCCGAGCTGATTCGTGGTCGGTCTGTGCAGGATGCTTTGGACCTGCTCAAGTTCGCCAACAAGCGGGCTGCGGTTATGGTCGAAAAGGTTCTCAGCAGTGCCGTTGCCAATGCGGATGAGCAGGAAGCGGATGTTGAGCGTTTGTATGTTTGTGACGCCCGTGTCGATGAGGGCGGCGTCAGATTGAATACCCGAAGATGGCGGCCCAAAGATCGCGGTCGTGCGGTTTCCTGGACCCGACTTGCCAGCCATATTCATGTAAGCGTAGATGTGGAATAACGTTAGCTAATGCTGCCCCCGGCAGCGAGAAACTGAGGAAATATAATGGGCCAAAAGGTTTCACCGATTGGTTTTAGAACTGGAATCACGCTGGGTTGGAAAAGCCGCTGGTTTGCTCCAAAAAGCGTTTATGGAGATTTCCTGATTGAGGACGAAAAAATCCGTCGTTTTCTGGATTATCGTCTTAACCGTCAGCCTCCATATGCTGCTATCTCCAGTGTTGAAATTGAGAGAACCCGCGATGAGGTTCGCGTGCTTTTGCGAACAGCTCGGCCTGGTCTGGTAATTGGTCCCAAAGGTGCCGAAGTAGATCGTCTCCGCGAAACACTCGAGGACATGATTGATCGTAAGGTTACCATCAATATTATTGAGATCAAAAACCCCGACGTCGATGCACAGCTGGTTGCCGAGAATATCTCCGAGCAGCTCAAGCGTCGCGGTGCTTTCCGCCGGGCAATGAAACAGGCCTGCGATAACACCATGTCCGCCGGTGCCAAAGGCGTAAAAATCATGGTTGGTGGCCGACTCGGTGGCGCTGAAATCGCTCGTTCCGAGAGAACCGTCATGGGTTCGATCCCGCTGCACACTCTGCAGGCGGATGTGGATTATGGTTTTGCCGTTTCCAGGACCACTTACGGCGTGATCGGCGTAAAAGTCTGGATTTTTCGCGGTATGTTTGGTAATCAGATTGATATGAACACTCCACCCAAGCGTCCGATGGGCAGACGGAATTAGACCTCGGCGTCAAAACTCCTGTTACTCAGTGAAGTTTGTGCGGATAAGTAAAATAGCAGGTTCTGTAAAGGATACTGAAAATGGCATTGATGCCAAAAAGAGTTAAATGGCGTAAGTATCAACGCGGACGCAACAAAGGTAATGCCACCAAGGGCAATTATGTCGCTTTTGGTGAATTTGGCATTCAGTCCCTTGATACCGGCAGAATTACCGGCAGACAGATTGAAGCCGGTCGTGTAGCTGCGACGCACTTTCTCCATCGTGTTGGAAAAGTATTTATCAGAATATTTCCTCATCGTTCAGTAAGTGCCAAACCGTTGGAAACTCGTATGGGTAAGGGTAAAGGTGAACCGGACCGCTGGGAAGCCAAGATTAAACCCGGCACCATCCTTTACGAAATCGGCGGCGTTCCCGAAGACCTGGCCAAAAAGGCTTTGCTTCGCGTCGCTCACAAAATGCCCGTGAGATGTCGTTTTGTAACCCGGCAACGGGCCTGAGTTAGTTGATTAACCTGGCAGGTAATTAATAAGATGAAAGCTACTGAAATAAAAGAAATGAATCCGGACGAGTTGCAGGGTGAACTGGAGACTCTCCAGCGTCGGCTTTTTGATATTCGCACTCAAGCGGTAACTGAAAAGCTCGAAGATCCCAGCCAACTGGCAAAAGCCAAAAAAGATATCGCCCGGCTCAAAACTGTTTTGCGGGAAAGAGAACTACAGCAGCAACTACAAACCAAAAGTGAATGAAAACTTGAACGTATAGGAATTTGTTATTTTAGGCAGAGTGAGCAAAACAAAAAAAGAGTCTTGATATGGCTCTGCCAGAATCTGGTCCAGCGTAAGCTGGTAATTAATGCAGGATATTCGTATAATGGATGCAACCCAGCGAAAAAAACTTAGTACCAGCGTCGGACAGGTATCTTCCCGGTCCGGTGATAAATCCGTCAGGGTGGTTCTTGATTATCTGACCAAGCACCCTAAATACGGGAAAATGCTCAAACGGCGTACTGTTGCTCATGTTCATGACGAGACGAACCAGGCCAATGTTGGTGACTTTGTCGAAATCGCCAAGTGCCGCCGCATGAGCAAAACCAAAAGCTGGCGATTGATCAAGGTTGTAGAGTCGGCGGAAAAATAATGTGTTTCGGATCAGGGTCGTTGCCGAAACCTGACCTACTGGGCAATATATAACGGCTGTAATGAAGTAAAAGGGTT
>DAOWAK010000176.1 GCA_030634605.1 Sedimentisphaerales bacterium | reverse complement strand
GAACCCAACCGCCACCATACACATAAGCTTGATCAGAATGTTCAGGATCGGACCTGAGGTATCATTGAACGGATCGCCGACTGTATCGCCGACCACCGACGCCTTGTGCGCTTCGGAGCCTTTACCGCCCAGCTCACCGGTCTCGATGTATTTCTTGGCGTTGTCCCAGGCACCACCGGCGTTGGCCATGAAGATCGCCATCGCGAATCCACACGCCAAACCACCCGCCAGCAATCCCATCACACCCGCCACACCCAGCAGCAGCCCCACCCCAATCGGCACTGCCAGCGCCAGCAGCGACGGCAGAATCATCTCCCTTTGGGCGCCCGCCGTGGAAATCGCCACACACTTGGCATACTCCGGCTTGCCGGTGCCTTCCAGAATGCCCGGAATCTCCTTGAACTGACGACGCACTTCCCGAACCATCGCCATTGCCGCCCGGCCAACCGCTTTCATCGTCAACGCACTGAACAGGAACACCAGCATCACACCGGCAAAAATCCCGCACAGCACTTTCGGATTCATCAGGTTCACACCGTAGTAATCCATAAACTCCCGCAGCGAAGCACGTTCCACATCCACCGCCAAAAACGGCTTAGGGGCAAACTCACCCGCCTCCGTCAGCGTGTCCACCGCCGGCAGCGTGATCATATAATGATCTCCCGAATAATCAAGAGCCTTAGTTACGGAACTGCCCTTGATTAGACCTTCGTAATTTTTCAAACCCTTAATAGTCTTCTGACCCGCCAAAGCCATCAATCCGATAGTTTCGCCGTCATGGGTCATCACAAACTTACCGCTGCGAATGTGCCCGACCTGCGAATTTTCATCAATCTGGTAACTCGCCACCGTTTCCTCAGCTTCACGAACAAAGCCGATGCGAATCTCTTCGACATAAGCCGCCATCAGCGCTAAAGCCGTCAACGCCGCCGATCCAATCGCAAATCCCTTACCCATCGCCGCGGTCGTGTTACCCAGCGAATCCAGAGCGTCGGTTTTTTTACGAACCGAAGGATCCTGACCAGTCATCTCCGCGTTACCGCCGGCATTATCAGCAATCGGCCCGTATGCGTCCGTTGCCAGGGTAATCCCCAGCGTCGCCAACATCGATACCGCCGCGATACCCACTCCATATAGCCCCAGCAGCATGTTATCGAAACCGCCCGCTGAACCGTACGCCAGCATAATTGCCACAATAACCGTCGCCAGCGACATCCACGTCGATTTCATTCCCTCTGCTATCCCGGAAATAATCACCGTCGCCGGGCCCGTCTCAGCATTGGATGCAACTTCACGTGTCGGCCGAAAATCGTAACTGGTGTAATATTCCGTGGCTTTACCAATTACCAACCCCGCTATCATACCGGTGCATATCGATCCGAATATTCCCATCCAGCTAACACCGTCAATGCCACCCAGCAAAGCCCAACAAATTCCGAATGCTGCTGCCATAATCATAACACTCGAACCCATAACTCCGCGCATCAGGGCGCTCATCAGTTCTTTCATGCCGGCATCTTCTTTAGTTTTCACCATATAGATTCCAACAATACTCAGCAAAATTCCCACCCCCGCCAGAACCATCGGTGCCGCCAGCATCTGCAATACATTGGTCCGGCTCACTCCCAGCGATACCGCCGCCGAAACTCCCAAAGCCATGGTGGCTAGAATCGATCCACAATAACTTTCATAAAGATCAGCCCCCATCCCCGCAACGTCACCAACGTTATCACCAACGTTATCCGCGATGGTCGCCGGGTTACGCGGGTCATCCTCAGGAATACCCGCTTCGACTTTACCAACCAGGTCAGCTCCGACGTCCGCAGCCTTAGTATAAATTCCGCCGCCCACACGGGCGAACAACGCCTGGAGGCTGGCACCCATGCCGAAGGTCAACATAACCACGGTGATTTCCACCAGATCCATATCGCTGAACAGGCTAAGGCCGATGAACCAGCAGCAAATATCTAGCAGGCCGAAACCTACAACCACCAGCCCCATCACCGCTCCTGCACGAAAAGCGATGGTTAAACCCCGGTTGAGGCTTTCTTTAACGCCCTGGGTGGTTCGGTTCGACGCCAGGGTAGCGGTTTTCATACCAAACCAGCCACACAGGCCGGAGAAGAAACCACCGGTCAAAAACGCGACAAATACAATCTGGTGCTGAACATTGATTTGTCCCATATAAAAAAGAACGCCGCTGACCAGAATGAAAACTACAGTTACAACTGCATATTGACGCTTGAGATACGCCAGAGCACCATCGGTAACGTGCTGGGCAATTTCCTGCATCTTGGCGTCGCCGGGGTCGGCGGCTTTTACTTCATTGTAGAACTTGCGGGCGAAAACCAACGCCACAATAGCCATGATCGGAGCGATCCACCACAACATCAGCCTAGGGCTGGTGAACATTTTGGTGATGCTGGGCTTGACAGATAATTTCCTGGCAGAACGTTCAGCTTTTTCGGCAGAAATCGCTTCCGGAGCTGCAACTTCTGTTGCTGCAAGAGTTTCCGGAACCGCCGCAACGGTAGCTTCAACATCCTCGGTGGTTTCCTGGGCCAGGCAGAACGGGCTGCTGAGCAGCAGAACGGCCACCAATATCAGTAAAGCCTGATAGATACGAAAATTACGGGATAAAATTTGCACGACATTCTCCTTTCAAATGCGTCAAAGTGAGAAAAAATGCTATTTCTTTAATTCATTACGGTTAAATAACTTATGTTAAACACTAATGGATTTATGCTCTGGTTGCTATGTTTCTGCAAGCTGGTAAGAGAACTCGGAATCACCATAAGTATTGCTCAACAAGCGGCTTATCCCCCAGGTTTTCGTGCTGCCCTGAAAAACCCCTGTTGCTCACCTCATTTTTCTGCTTTTTGGCCGCCCCAAACCTGAGAAGGTTTGGATAATGATTTGAAAGCAAGGGCGTAATGAAACGACCGATAACCGGTAACCAGCAAACCTGCCTTATATATAAACGGAATCCGACTGACTCCCTGAATCGTCATTAATCCATTTGTCGTGAAGACTTACGCTGTCTGCGTCTTTTCTTTTCGGAAGGTTTTTCGTAATAGCTCTGGCGCTTGATGTCCTTGATGAGCCCCTCTTTTTCGCACATTTTCTTAAAACGCTTCATCATCTGATGAATAGATTCGCCGCTTCTTGCCTTGATTTTGATCATTCAGCCAACTCCGTTTATTTCAGTCCTTACTTACCTATCGGTATATTTCATAAAGACTTGGCAGTTTATCACATAGAATGATTTTATCAAGTAAAAGAGGGAAAATATCTTTGGAATTTCGCAGATAAGCAGCCTGGGCCGGAGCGGATGCGTAGGGTAATATTAACGCAATTCCTTTGATATAAAGAACTTGACAGCCGTTGTGGTTGCGGGGAAAATAATTTGCAGATTCTCGGCAGAACACTATCAGCTTTGATTTAAGCCAATTAACAGAGCGTAGCAGAGGCGGTCAGGTATGCTGAGCCAACAAATATATTTTCATAAATGTCTGCGAATTAGGGTATTGTGAATATTTTCTGATTTTTCTATTTTTTTTGAGTTTCAGGAGGGCCCGGGATGTTTTCAGATAAAGGCAGCTGTGAGGCTTCATCGTGCGAAATCCGCTTTAGAGTGCGTTACGACGAGGTGGACAGACAGAACGCGGTGCATAACAGTCGCTACGCGATGTACTTTGAGATGGGTCGGACAGAGCTGTTGCGGCAGAACGGCTATGATTATAAATCCCTGGAGGATAAAGGGATAAAGCTGGTGGTGGCCCGGCTGGAAGTGAAATTCAGAGCGCCGGCAGGCTATGATGAAGAGCTGCTGCTGACGACGCGGGTGGGCAAGGTGAATCGGGCGAAGCTGGAGCATGTTTACGAATTGCGGCGGGTGGAGGATAACCGCTTGATAGCTCAGGGTTTAACGGTGCTGGCCCATGTCGGGGCGGACGGGAAACTTACGGAGATTCCGAAGTTTCTGTTTCCTCCGAAGCAGGATGAAGGTTAAGGGGTTAGGGGGACGTAAATCCTTGTCTTTCGTGTTGCAATATCGGTCGCGGTATTAGACACACCACATCCAATATGCGGCCGAAAGCGCGGCGCTAAAAACGGGCTAAAAGCGTGGCAAAAGCGCGAAAAGGTCAAAAAAAGTCAAAAAAGTATAGGAGAAGTTGCGTAGTAATTGAGAGAAATCGATGAGAAATGAGGCAAAGTTGGGGGTTTTTTCGAGTTTTTTGCAGTTTTTGAAAAACGGCTGTCGCGCT
>DAOWAK010000249.1 GCA_030634605.1 Sedimentisphaerales bacterium | reverse complement strand
GCATGATGGTTCTTTTTGCCCTTGTAACATTGGTTGAGAAAGAACCACTATAATCTCGCGGGAACGGCAGAGCCTTATGAATTCTCACCAGCACAGCTGGTGGATTACTTTTGATTTAGTGCTTAGGATTTCCAGTTTATCGGGCTTGGGGGACGTGTCATTATCACTTTGCTGCTGCTGCAAAAAACTTATCAAACAGCAACCGACAGTCGGGCTTGTCAATCTCCCGCTCCGGATGCCATTGCACCGCCAGAAAATAATCAGGGTAATCCAGCCGCTCAATCGCCTCGACAATCCCATCCTCAGCCACCGCCGCCGCCCGCAGCCCCTCACCCAACCGATCCACTCCCTGATGATGCGCACTCGGCACCGTAATCTTCTCCGCCCGGAACCACTTACGCAAATGACTATCCCGATTCAGCTCCACCTCGTGATAAGTCGTCCCCGAATCGCCCCCACCATGATCAATCTCTCCCTCCAGATCGGGTATATGCTGACAGATTCCACCCCCGTGCGCCACATTAACCACCTGAATCCCCAGGCAAATCGCCAGCAACGGCAGCTGGTGCTTCTGCGCCTGCTCGTACAGCAAAAAGTCAAATCGCTGCCGACGCTGATGCACCAACTCCGCCTCCTCATGCAGCGGTTCATCCCACAACGCCGAATCCATATCCAGCCCGCCCGTCAACACCACCCCATCCAGCTGCCCCAAAATCGCATCCAGCAGAACAATATTTTCCGTCGGAACAATTGGAATCGGCATCACCCCCAAGCCAGCTGGAACATCAAAGTAGGAACTGTCGAGATACGCACGATCGACCCCCTCTTCGGTACTGCGAAAATTCATCCCGATCCCAATACGCAGTTTCATTGAGCACCATCCTTACGAAATCTCGATCCGCTTCGCAAACCACCGGCGACCGCAACCCTCTCAGTCATCCAGCGACCGCTTCTCTTCGCCTTCCATCTCCGCCAGATAAGACAGCGTCCGCTCCAGTTCACTCTTAAGATGCCGCACCCGCAGCAGGCTCTTAACCCGCGTCAGCAACTCCAGCTTGTTGATGGGCTTGCTCAGAAAATCATCCGCACCGCTGTCCACCCCGCGCTCCACATCCGCCAGCTCATTCAACGCCGTAACAATCACCACCGGAATATCACGGGTTTCCGTGTCATTTTTCAACCGCCGACAAACCTCAAACCCGCTCATCTTCGGCATCATCACATCCAGCAAAATAATGTCCGGCTTCTCGCGACCGACCATCTCCAACGCTTCGACACCGTTCTCCGCAATCTCAATCGCACAGCCCAGCGACTCCAGATGTGCCTGCAACAGCTCCGCGTTCTGAACATTGTCATCCACTATCAAAACCCGGCCCGCAGCATAGTCGCAATTTTCCGCATTCTTAGTCATCGTTAACCTATATCAAAATTCCAGTTCTATCGCCCGGAATCACCTTCCAGGGCTCTCAAAAAACAACCTCTCCGTACAACTTATTTATATCACGTCGGGTAGCACCGCTAAACTATGCCTGAATATAACACTTGCCACACCGACTGACCGCTTGGTTTCCGATTCAACAATCAAAATTTCGAACTTCGTCATTCGTCATTAATATATTTACCAATCTAACCTGTAAACGCTTATCATATTTATACCACGATTTCCCCGCCCGGTCTAGCCCTCGTTTCAGCCGCGGTACTCATCCAGAATTTCCCGAATCTGCGGTAAAACGTACACATCATCCATTTTCTCCAGCCCCGCCAGGGCCTCTGCCGTCGTGGCAATCTGCTCCGCCGGGTCCGCCATGGTATCGACGAACAGAATATTCTTGCCGCGCAGCACACACAGCCCCCCACCCTCACCGCCTAACGCTTCCTGACGAACTTCCAGCTCGACCTGCTCCGCCAGTTCCAGCAAACTTGTCAATATCTCCTGACTTTCCACTTCTAGCTATCCTTATCGGTTAATCGACTAGCCAATTGCCCTCCCCCTGGCACACTCTTTCAAGAAATCTTTCGTTTTCAGTCGATACCTTTACTATCGCCGGATCGCGTCCCGGCGTCCGATAAACAAAAAACCATTGTTACAATGATATTCATGTTGCCGTTTTAACACAATATTTTTGTTTTACAATATTTACCAGCGATTGAGAGGAAATCTTGACCAATCCCTTCCAATACCGCCAGGCCCTGCACCTCAAGCTCCAGAAAAACCAGGAACGCATCGACAACCTCGAACAGCAAATCCTGGCCGCCCAGAAATTAGCCACCCTCGGAACCACCACCTCGCTCGCTGCCCACGAATTCAACAACATCCTCATGCTCATGGTCAACTACTCCGAACAGGCCCTGGCCCAGCAGGACAACGTCGATTTCATGCGCAAAGCCCTCGAAAAAAACATCCAGCATTGCAACCGCGCATCACAAATCATCCAGTCCATGATGGGACTCATCCGCCTGGACCAGACCGACGCCGTCACCATCCCGCTGCTCGACATTATAAACGACTGCTTACCCTGCATGGGCCGTGACCTCCGCAAAGACAATATTCAGCTCATCCTGGATATCCCCGAAACCTTAACCATCCACGTCGTGCCCGGCCAACTGCAACAAGTCCTGCTCAACCTGCTCATCAACGCCCGCCAGGCCATGGCACAACGCAAGGGACGACTGCTCATCAAAGCCGCCACCCTCCAGAACAGCTCCTCTCAGAACAACTCCGTACAGATTGACATCACTGACAATGGCTGCGGCATCCCCGCCGAAAACCTCAACAAAATTTTCGAACCCTTCTACTCCACCAAAACCGACGCCGAAAAACTCGACCAACGCGGCACCGGCCTCGGACTGCCCATCTGCAAAGAAATCATCGAAAACCTCCAAGGCTCCCTCAAAGTATCCAGCACCCCCAACCTCGGCACCACCTTCACCCTCATCATTCCCAACCAAACACCCTCCTCACCTTAAAAAAATAGCCCCAATCACACCTGAGTTACTCTAATCGGGCGCGTCAAAAAAATCTGGCGACATAATAAATAGGACATTTCGAGCCAAAAACAAACATTGTCATTCCCGCGGAAGCGGGAATCCAGATGTTAAGAATTGCAAGATGCCCCCGAATAGCTTTTAATCGCTGTTAATCTC
>DAOWAK010000162.1 GCA_030634605.1 Sedimentisphaerales bacterium | reverse complement strand
GAGATTAACAGCGATTAAAAGCTATTCGGGGGCATCTTGCAATTCTTAACATCTGGATTCCCGCTTCCGCGGGAATGACAATGTTTGTTTTTGGCTCGAAATGTCCTATTTATTATGTCGCCAGATTTTTTTGACGCGCCCTTCGATTGACCGGGAGGTCTATATAGAAAAACACCTCTCGGGCACGTTTTCAGGCCGAGAGGTGTTTTGGGTAAATTACTCTATAACTTATTTACCGAAGATTTCGACTTCGGTGTAGTGGTTCAGGTTGTTGGAGGTGTTGCCGTTACTGTATAGGCGAACATATTGAGCTTTGACGCCCTTGGCGGGGATCAGTTTACCTTCGGCGGTTTCAACGTAATGTTTGTCCTGGCCGATACCCAGGCCGGAGGAGTTGTCGATATCGTTATTGAAAAGGGTGCGGACATTGCTGATGAAATCGGCATCGTCAGCTACCTGGACGACGACATCTTTATAGACGTGCCCCTCCTCACGATGATAGTGCCAGATAACGATGGCGTAAATTTCGGCGGGCTTTTCCAGGTCGATCTGCAGCCATTGTTTTCCGGGGCCGAGTTCGACCCAGCTGCCGTCGATGCCTTCCTTGTCGCCGTCAACGGCCTGTTCCAAATCACCGATGATGGGTTCGTCATCACTGCTGGTAACGGGTTTGTCCAGGGAGAGCATTTTAACACCCTTGGGCACCTGCAGCAAAGGGCGTTCTTTGCCGAGGGGTTTTTCGAGATTTTCGATATTCATCGGGGTAGGAGTTCCGACGAACATGGGTTTGGGAAGCTCGATTTCCAACGGGACCAGTTCTGTAGCTTCGGCAACGGGCTGCTCGGGTGTTTCGACTGGCTGCTCGGGTGGCTGCTCGGCAGGTTTTTCAGCAGAAGAATCCGAAGGAGTCGCAGAGGTATCACCAGATTTCTTGCATGAGGGTACCACCATCAATAAAGCGACCAATCCGATAACAAAAAGACTTAAAATAACTTTGTTTTTAACCATGGTAAAATTCCTTACAAAAGCGGCTCTAATTCAAAAAAACACGAACCAGCCATTATATTTTCTGCGGTCAAATTGTCAACATATTTCCTGAGTCGCGATTGGCCGCCCAAAAGGTCCGGCGGCGGGTAAACCGCTGTTTATGAAGCGGTTTCGGGGGTTGATTCCTTTTGATTGAGGACTTTATCCTTAAACAAAACCGCGAAGAGCACCGTGATTACGGCAGCCATAATGGCGGGGATCATCCAGAACTCTTTCCACTGGTCCATCTGCCAAAGGCGGAGATTTTCGGCGTTGGCGGCAATCCATTCGGACAGTTGGGCGGGTGTGTCGAATTTGGCGGGGAGATTTTCCAGCTTTACCACACCATCCTGCACGCCCTGGGCGACTCGTTCGAGCATGTTTGCGCCGCTGCCCATGTAACCTTCGGCGCCGATGGGATTGTCCTGAACCCACTGGGCGATATCAGCGTCTGCGCCCCAGGGAGTGCCGGGAATACGGATGACGATTTTGTCGAGCAGTTTAGTGATAAGCTGAGCACCCACGAAGAGGCCCAGCCCCTGAGTCATCAGGACGAGTAATCCCTGGGCTTGTCCGCGCAGGTGTTGGGGAGCTTTTTTGTCGGTATAAATTTGTCCGGTAACGAAGAAGAAATCGTAGCAGATGCCATGGAGAATGATACCGGTTAAAACCATCCATTCGGTCGGGCCGGGAGCACCGATGGAAAACAGGCCGTAGCGAATTACCCAGGCGAGCATTCCGATCAGGAGCATTTTTTTGACACCGAGTCGGGCGAAGAACAAGGGCATAATCAGCATGAAGATGATTTCGGACATTTGTCCGTAGCTCATGCGTTCGGTAGCTTTGTCGATTCCGATGCCTCCGACAAAAGCATTGGCACAACTGTAGTAAGCGGCCAGGGGGATGCAGATTAACATGCTGCCGATCATGAAGACGAGATAGTTTCGGTCCTTGAGCATGGCCAGGGCGTCCAGGCAGAGAATGTCGCGGACGCTGACTTTTTTGCCCTTACCGACAGGAGGAGTTTTGGGAAGGGTGAACGCGTAAAGGCCCATGAGTACGCAAACGCCACCGGCGAGGTAGAACTGATTGAAGGTGCTTTCCAGACTGGCACCTCCGATGGCGACGCGGGATAGCACCCAGTTGGCAGCGATCCAGCCGATGGTGCCGAGCACGCGGATGAGGGGGAATTCTTTTTCCTGGTCGGTCATGCATTTCATGGCGATGGTGTTGGTCAGGCCCAGCGAGGGCATGTAGCAAAGGGCATGAAGGAGCAGGAATGTAATCAGCAGGGCGGCGGACTGCTCGGGATTTAAAGATTGGCCCATCACGGTGGGAATCACCAACAGGGCGGCACCGGCGAGGATCTGGAAGACGCCCAGGATTTTTTCCGCGTCGAAGAAGCGGTCAGCCAACATACCCAGCAGGAAGGGTGAGGCGATAGCGGCGATTGGGCAAACCGAATAAGCCCAGCCCATGGTGGTCCAACCCCAGGCAGTGCTGCTGATTGCGCCCATGGAAATCTGAGAGTTCAGGAGCCCACCCATAGAAACGTACCAGGCACCCCAGATGAAGAATTCCAGAAACATCATGACCGATAGCTGGACGCGAACTTTACTATTCATGTTTTTTGCACTCCTTAGGATAAGTCTAAAATTTTCAGTCGAGAAAATGACTAATAATCGTTTTTTATCAAATTATTTACAGGCGTTCAGTCTTTCGGCAGCGAGCCGGATATCCCCGGGGCGATTATCGCCGGCTTCGCGTTCGATGGCTAAGGTGCCCTGATAGCCGATTTGTTTTAGGGCAACCAGAAAAGCCGAGCTGTTGACTTGGCCGTCGCCCCAGGGGACTTCCGCGCCCCAGGTGCCGGGCTCTTTGGTGTAGTTAGCGTCTTTGATGTGGACGTGCTTGATCCAGGAGGCCAGAACCTTAACGGCTTCAATGGGATCGCCGCGGTCGTAGAGGATCATGTTGGCGGGGTCGAAATTGACACCCACGGCGGGGTGATTTAGCTCCTGTAGAAACTGCTTGAGTTCATCAGCGGTTTCCTGACCGGTTTCCAGCAGCAGAGTGATGGACTTATCGCCGGCGGCGTCGGCCAGCAGACGAATCCGGTCGAAAAACTTTTTGACGTACTCAGGATCGCTATGGTCGATAAAACCGGCATGCAGTGCCAGAAACTTCACTCCTAGATCAGCGGTAATATCCACCGCTTCCAAGGCAATTTGGCGATTTCGGGGCCAAGGTTCGTCAGGACGGACACCGCCGGTAAGTTTGATGGATTCGAGGCTGGAGTAGTCTTCGCTGTCAAAAGCGACCATGGCAGCGCTGATTGTCCAGGATTGTTTTTTGATCTCGGCGAGATAATCGGCACCGTTCTGGCCGACAGCGGGGCCGACGGCTAGATGCACATGGGTAATCCCGGTTTGGTTCATCAGATCGGCAACTCCGACGACGTCGGTTTGCAGAGACCAACTGCAGACGCCAATCGGCCAGTCGGCACATTTGAGCATGGTAGAAAGCTCCTTTCAGGCTGCGATTATACAGAAACAGGTTTTACAGGGCAAGCTTTGCCGTTAGTGCTATAATAAGTTAGTTTTTTGGCCGGTACGCACGGATTCCTTCTCGGCTTCGATGATTTTTATGGAATCGCGAGATTGCTCAAGAGTGGTTACGGCGGGGACGTCTTTGCCCTGGATGAGTTCGGCAAAATGGGCGATTTCGCGGCTGTATCCGTCACCGGTTGCTACTTGGGGGGTGAAAACTTCACCCTCGGCAGGGCAAACTCTAAAAGCCGGGTCGCGGGTGCAGTCGTAAACGATGGTAGCTTTTTCGAGAATAATATTGAAGCTCATTTCAAAACCGAATGAACCGGTCATGCCCCATCCGCCTTGAGCGGTAATCACCCGGCTATCGCCGTAGATGTACTGCGTAGCGATGTGGCACAAGCCGCCGCCGGGACGGGTTGCGGCGAAACTGCTGACCGCTGTGGGCATGCCGAACAGATGCTCGACATAATCGGTGTCGTGAATGTGCAGGTCAAGAATCATCCCGCCGCTGCGCTGCTCGTCCATGAACCAGTTGTCCCAGGCCCAGGACGGGGCACTACCGAGTCGTTCGAAACTGGCGGCAATTACCTGGCCGAATTCGCCGCTGTCTATCAGCTCTTTGGTTTTGGCGTACTCGGGCCAGAAACGTATGCAATGGCCGATCTGCAAAATCTTAGTGCTTTTTTGGGCGGCGGCGATCATGGCATCGCAATCAGCGACGTTAAGCGCCATGGGTTTTTCGCACAAGACATGGACGCCGGCGGCGAGGGCTTTGGCGGACATTTCGGCGTGCAGGAAAG
>DAOWAK010000314.1 GCA_030634605.1 Sedimentisphaerales bacterium | reverse complement strand
GCCGAGTTGAAAAAGAAAAACCTCAAAGGCATCATCCTCAGCGGTGGACCAGCCAGCGTCTATGGCGCCGAAGCTCCCCGTTGCGACCCGGACATTTTCGAGCTGGGTGTGCCGGTCCTCGGCATCTGCTACGGCATGCAGATCGGCTGCGAACTGCTCGGTGCCCAGGTTACCACCGCCCAGGCCCGCGAATACGGTTCCACCAAACTGCAGCTTTCCTCCAGCGACGGCCTGACCGCCCAGCTTTCCGGCGAGAAAGTCGTCTGGATGAGCCACGGCGACCAGGTCAACGAACTGCCCAACCAGTTCAAATCACTCGGCTCCACCGCCACTTGCCCCTTTGCCGTCGTCCAACACAAAAACCGCCCTTTCTACGGCGTCCAGTTCCACCCCGAAGTCACCCACACTCCTTGCGGCTCCCAGATATTCCGCAACTTCCTCTACGACATCTGCTCCTGCTCGGGCACCTGGCAGATGGGCAACTTCATCGAACAATCCTGCTCAGCCATCCAAAACCAGGTTGGCTCGGCCACCGTAATTTGCGGACTCAGCGGCGGGGTCGATTCGTCCGTCGTCGCGGGGCTGCTCCACAAAGCCATCGGCGAACAACTCGTCTGTATTTTTGTCGATAACGGTCTTTTGCGAAAAGGAGAACGAGAAAATGTCGAATCAACTTTCCGCGATCACTTTCACCTTAATTTGCGGGTGGTGGATTGGTCCGAACGGTTCCTCCAACGGCTGGCCGACGTTACAGATCCTCAGCAAAAGAGAAAGATCATCGGACACGAATTTATCGAAGCTTTCCGCGACGAAAGTAACCGTATCGCCGACGCACAGTTTCTTGCTCAAGGCACCCTCTACCCCGACGTCATCGAGTCCGGACAAAAAGACGGCAACCCAGCAGCCAATATCAAACTACACCACAACGTCGGCGGACTTCCTGAAGAACTGGGCTTTGAATTAGTCGAGCCGCTCCGCGACCTCTTCAAGGACGAGGTCCGCGTGCTCGGCGAACACTTAGGCCTGCCCGAAGAAATGGTCTGGCGCCATCCATTCCCCGGCCCCGGCCTGGCGGTGCGCATCGTCGGCGAAATCACCAAAGACCGCCTCAGCGTCCTCCGCGACGCCGACGAAATCTTCCTCGAAGAAGTAACCGCCGCCGGACTCTACCGTACCATCGGTCAGGGTTTCGCAGTCCTGCTCCCCGTCCGTGCCGTCGGCGTCATGGGCGACGATCGTAGCTACGAAAACGTCATCGCCATCCGCGCCGTCGAAACCACCGATTTCATGACCGCCGATTGGGTCCACATCCCTTACGAAGTGCTCGCCCGCATCTCCAACCGCATCATCAACGAAGTCCGCGGCGTCAACCGCGTCGTTTACGACATCTCCAGCAAACCACCCGCCACCATCGAATGGGAATAAAAAACGTTAGAATAGGTTTAATATATGTTCAGGCGATATTAAAAATCACAGACATTAAATATCTCACAAGGGAGAGGGTTCGCTCAACTTTTTTTGAAGATTTCAAGTTTTTACTTAAGGGGGCCTCTGGTAATTGCTTTTGAAGTGAGAGTGCGGGATTTTTTCGACTGACAAGGAGCGAAGAATCGGGCATATTGGTGAATATTCGCGCATGCGGCTCTTCGTGTCCCGGTTTTTCGCGACGCGGTTCAGGCGGAAAACGCCTTACCACCCGTCCGCTAGGATATTTCCGGCCGTTCGCCAGGACCTCGCAGCCAAAATGAATTTTTAGAGGTTCCCTTTAGTGTTCGCTGTTGTTTTCGCTGCCTGATAGTAATTTATATCGCTGCGGGTCTGACCTCAAGATTATCAGAGTGATTTCCCCCGGACAGAAGGTTCTAAACGGAACAAACGTTGCCCCCACCCCTCTGGTGGTATAGATCACGGAATTGCCGATGTTTTCCCGGCCGGAGAAATATTTTTTCCCGGTTCGTGAATGAGTTTTCAACGGTCGTCCTGACGGCAGGCAGATCTGGCCGCCGTGGGTGTGGCCGGACAGGATTAAATCCACGTTTGCTGCTGCCAACCCTTCCGCCATTTCGGGATAGTGACAAATCCCGACTGTAAACAGGCCCGGCTGCAGCTTTGTCAACGTGCCGCAAGTGTCTGCCCAGGTCCGCCGCCCGCACT
>DAOWAK010000310.1 GCA_030634605.1 Sedimentisphaerales bacterium | reverse complement strand
CCGTAGGATGGGCTTCAGCCCATGCGGAATTCTTCTGCATCGCCGTTAATACCTGACCCACTGTAGCGATAACCCCCGCGCCGGCGCCATCGGCCCCGCCGCGCTGCGGTCCCGGGCCGCCAAAATCTTCTCAATCTCGCTCGGCTGCCAGTGCCCACGACCCACGTCCAGCAGCGTCCCCACAATGTTGCGCACCATGTGATACAGAAAACCGTTGGCTTCCAGATCGAAATAAAGCCAGTGAAATTTCTTCCAGACCGCGCAACGCTTCAACGTGCGCACCGTGGAATCGCGCCCGTGACCAGCCGAAGCAAAACTCGCAAAGTCATGCTCCCCAACCAAATACTCCGCCGCCTCCTGCATCGGCTCCAGTTCGCAATTATGATAATAATGGTAACAGTATTTCACACTGCCCGGCGGCAGCTTGGTGTAATTGAAAACCGTGTAACGGTAGAGCTTGCTTTTCGACGAAGCGATCGGATCAAAATCATTCGCCACGTCAGACGCTTTCCTGACCCGGATATCCCGCGGCAAACGAGTGTTAATCGCGTGGTGCAGCCGTTCCGAGGGGATCGGCGTGGAAGATCGAAAAACCGCCACCTGCCCCGCCGCGTGCACGGCGCTATCAGTTCGACCCGAGCCGCGCAATTTCACCGGATGGTTAACCACCCGGGCAATCGCACCTTCCAGAATCTGTTGAACGGTAATGATCTCCCGCTTCTGCCGCTGCCAGCCGTGATAGCCGCTGCCGTCGTAAGCAATGGTTAGTTTGATTTTACGCTCAGCCATTAGCTAACATGTAAGTTCTTATTTCACCAGCTCTTCGGCGATCTGCACAGCGTTCAGGGCGGCACCTTTGAGCAACTGATCACCTGCCACCCAGATATTTATACCGCGTTTGTCCGCAACGGATTCATCCTGACGAATGCGACCCACCAGAATATCGCCCTGGCCGGTTGCGTCGATAGGCATCGGAAAATAATTATTCTCAACGTCATCAACAATCGTAACTCCCTGTGCCTGATGAAGTAAGTCCACCACCTGCTCCGGCTCCATCGGCTCGGTGAATTCCAGATTGATACTCTCGCAATGCGTCCGCAGCACCGGCACCCGCACACAAGTGCAGGTTATGCCGATGGAATAGTCGTTGAATATCTTGTGGGTCTCATCGACCATCTTCATTTCTTCGACGTTATAGCCGTTTTCGCCGATTTTGCTGTCGTGGCTGAAAACGTTGAAAGCACAAGGGTGCTGAAAAGCGTTAGGGGTGATTTCTTTGCCGTCGAGGACGTCGATGGTTTGTTGTTTTAGCTCTTCCATGGCTTCCCAGCCGGCACCGCTGACGGCCTGGTAAGTGCTAACTACCATGCGCTTCAAGGGGTTAACGCGGTGCAGAGGCCAAACGGGGACGATGCCGATGATGGTGGAGCAGTTGGGATTGGCGATGATGCCCTTGTGGGAGGCAATGGTTTCAGCGTTGATTTCGGGGATGACCAGCGGGACGTCGTCCTCCATGCGGAACGCTGAGGAGTTGTCCACGACGATGGTGCCTTTGGCGGCGGCGATGGGGCCGAACTGCTTGCTGATGGAGCCGCCGGCGGAAAAAAGGGCGATATCAATGTCGTCAAAGCTGTTTTCGGTGAGCTCCTCGACCGTGTAGTCCCGGCCGGCGAAGGTTATCGTTTTGCCGGCGGAACGGGAAGAAGCGAGAAGTTTATAGTTTTCGGCAGGGAAGTTCCGGGATTCCAGAAGTGCCAAAAATTCCTGACCGACAGCGCCGGTGACGCCGGCAATTGCAACGTTCCAAGACATAATCTTTTACCTTTCCGACAGTTACATTAAAAACAGCAAATTCTATATAGTGCTGACCACCTGGTCAGTATTCCAACGAAAGCGATAGTATATCGGAGTTTAAACGGTAAAACAAGGGGTTTACAAGCTTTCGCTTGACCGGTTTTTTGGGATAGAAAGTTGTTGCGGAAATGGCAAGCTTCCGCTTGAGAAGGCTCTTTTGGTCGGTTGGGATTCGACGCTACGTTCCTTCGCTGCGCTGTCGCAAAATCGGTTGCGATATTGGATACGGGGTATCCAATATGAGGCCGAAAACGAGGCGCTAAAAGCGGGCTAAAAGCGTGGCAAAAGCGCGAAAAGGTCAAATTGAGTGCGAAAAGTATAGTAGAAGTTGGGTAGTAATTGAGAGAAATCGATGAGAAATGAGGCAAAGTTGGGTGTTTTTT